>NZ_JBHWAB010000003.1:0-27536 GCF_042688525.2 Haloimpatiens myeolchijeotgali | reverse complement strand
ATTAAAGTATGGTATAACAAAGGATTATTATTTTTATATCTTATCTCTTGAGACTTATTAAAATATTTTAAAGATTCTTTAAAATCTTCTATTTCAAAATACAAAATTCCTAAGTTATTATAAACTAACCCTAAAAGAGCACTTTGTAAATCAGAAAACTCATTTATTATATTTTTATATAAATTTATAGCCTCTTTATATTGTTTTTTATATTTAAAATAAATAGCCTTTAAAATTATTGCATATATATAATTATTAAAATCTTCTTTTTTATCACATAATTCTATATACTTATCTGCCAATTTTAAAGATTTTTCTTTATCATTTAATCTACTGTAACATAGAGCTAAATTATAAATACTATTTTTCTTTGTTATTTTATCTTGAAAAAATAAAGAATAATCATAAGCTTTATTAAAAAACAAAACTGCACTATCATAATACATAAGACTGTATCTACACTTTCCAAGTTTGTTATAAATAAAACTACAGTTTTCTTTTATTCCCAAATTCTTATGTATTTCTAATGCTTCAAAATAATTATTAAAGGCTTCTGTATATTCATTTTTTTCATAAAATAAATCTGCTCTTTTCATATATACTTCTTTAAGAACATCATAAAGCTTATATTCTTTGCATATATCCATTATTTCATCTAAATTAACATTTTCATTATTCAGTTCTTTCAAGCAATACTGCTTTGCTTCTCCTTTTGGAGTTAAAAGTATATATTCCTCATCTATTTTTATATCTTTATTTAGTTCTTGTGCTTTTTTATTAAAAGCATTAACTAATTTTTTTGCAACATTTCTATTTAATTTTCTTTTATCACATTCAATCATACTTATATAATTTCTGGTAAAACCACATTCTTGAAGTTCATATTGTTTAATATTAAGATCATTTCTTATTTTTTTTATTCTTTCTCCTGGGGTTAAAAATTGCACTATATTCACCTATCCTTTTTTATTTTTAACTCTAAAAATATGAATTAATAACCTTGCCTTTAAGATAATTATAAGTTTTAAATGCTTTTTTGTTAACTTTAGTTTTATTATTTTTAATAAAAGGAATAAATTTTTCTTAGTACTTTCAATTAAATATAACAAAAAGATAGTAAAAAATTTTATCCATATATAATTTTACAACAACAAAAATGTACTGCTTATTTGTTGTTGTTTTATATTGTTTTATATCTTTTTGTTTTATATTGTTTTCGGTATGCTTTAACCATTGAATTTTAAGCGTTTTAACACACTAAAGGTAACTAAATGATAGTAAAGTATAACCAAAAGATAGTGAAATTCAATTTAACTATAACTAAAAGATAGTGAAAGGTAACTAAAAGATAGCGAAGTATAACCAAAAGATAGTCAACTATAACTAAAATAAAACTAGTTATACTATGTTTTATTATGTTATAATATACTAGGTGATAATAGATGATAACTGATTTACAAAACATAAAAAATAATTGGATATATCAAAGTAATAGACTTATAGAATCTTCTTATACATTAACAGTTACAGAACAAAAACTAATTAGATTATTAGCAAGTAATGTGAAAAAAGATGATTCAGAATTTACAGAATATAAATTCGAAACAAAAGAATTGATAAAAGTATTAAATACAAGCAGCAGTAGATTTTATAGGGATATTGACAATATTACTGATTTATTAATGCAAAGAGTTATAAAAATAAAAAACATAGATGCAGAGGAATTTGAAAAATATCATTGGGTAGAGGTATGTAAATATAAAAATGGTATATTAACAATTAAAATAAATAAAGAAATGAAACCTTTTTATTTATCTCTAGACTGGTATACAAAATATCAATTAAAAAATATACTGCAATTCAAAAGTACATATTCCTTTAGATTATATGAAATTTTAAAGCAGTACGAAAAGATTGGAATTAGAAAAATTGAACTTGAAAAATTAAGACACATTTTAGATATTAAAAAAAATCAATACACAAGATATGCAAATTTAAAGCAAAAAATTATTAATAAAGCCCAAAAGGAGATCAATACAAAAACAGATATAAACTTTGATTTTGAAGAAATAAAAACCGGTAGAAAAGTAACCTCTATAAAATTCATAATACATAAAAATAAAACTGCAGCACATGAAGCAGCAGTAACTTTAGAAGATACAAAAGCAAATGAAATGGCTTATAAGATAAACAAAGATATTGAAACCGTACAAAAGATATTTTCTAAGCACCCTATAACAAAAGAAGAAGCTTTGGATGTACTTAAGGATGCTAAAGGTGATATGGATCTAATAAAAATGTGCTACCAGTATTCTTTAACTAAAGACTTAGACAATATAGTTGGATACATGAGAATACTTGTTAGAAACTTCAATGATCCAAAGGAAAATATAAAGAAAGATTCTTTTAATGATTATGAGCAAAGAGACTATGACTATGGCTCTTTAGAAAAGAAATTGTTAGGGTGGGACAAGCAATAATTTCTCCCCTTTTTACTTCTTACATATCCTTATAAGAAATTTACCTAAAGATGAAGTTAAGCTTTTGAAATCAATAATTGTAGGGCTGAGAAGTAATGTTTTATAGGTACATTTAACAAAACTTATTCAATACTGCAGCCCTTTTGGATATAATCTTATCCTTTCTAATCGGATTAAATTGGACAAACTTTTGTCCAATTTTTGTATGTAACGAAACATTATGGTCCGCATCAAAAGCTTCGCTTTTCATGCATTATTGTAGCATTCCTCTGTGGTCTTATCTCCGCTCATACAGATTTTATGTTTCGTTCCTCAACATCAAAACTGTATCAGCTAGGTTAGTTTTTAGGGTCTTGTGCAACTTCGCTAAATAAATGGAAATTTCACGAAAGTACAAGCCTCTTTAGAGTAGTTTTTTGTGGTCATGGCTTGTACAGTCGTGAAATTGGTTATTTAGCGAAATTGCATATCGGAGTATTCCTTTAAGGTCTTTTCTGTGGTATTCCTCTAAAGCAACGGGTGGACAAGCTTTTTCTAGAGCTATGTCCATGTGTCGTGCCCAGCAAGACAGGTCCACCCCTTCTTATGTATTCCTCTGTGGTCTTTTGCCTTCGAAGTATTCCTTTTGGGTCTCTAATCGGAATTTATAAACAAACCGTCCTTGGTTTGTCTATAAAGGATTTAAACATCCCACCCACCCTCCAGGTTTACTTTTTTCTTACCTTAGATTTTTTAGGACTTTTCATTTGTTTTTTCAGCTGTTCCATATTTTCCTTTCTAAGTTCCTCTATCTCATTTAAAAACTCACTGTGTCTGTTTTGATACTCTTCTATTTTAGAATTATATATGTCCTGCTTCTTTTTCAAATCATCATTATACTGCTCTTTAATCTTTAAAATATCCTTCTGCTTTTCAAAACCTGCCTTCTCTTTTATTCTTTCAACTTCATCTTTATGCTTCTCTTTTAAATGCTGTATTTCTTTATTCAATTGATTTATTGTACTGTCACTATTTTTAACTTCATCTTGAAGTTTAATATTTCTACCTTGGCAGTCTGATAAAATCTTTTTATATTCCTCTGCTTCATCTTTATACTTTTTATATTCTTCTATTTTTTCTTTAAGATCATCTACTCTATTTGTATATTCATATATAAGTCTTTCTTTATCTTTAACCATACTGTTAAATTCAACAAGTTTATCTCTTATTTCTTTTTTCTCTTCTTTTATCTGTGAAAGTTCAGCCTCAATATCTTCTTTTTCACTTTTGAAAGATTCATTTTCACTTTCAAGAAGCTGTACTTTTTCTTTGTAAGCTTCAATATCCTTTTCAGTTTTAAGTTCTTTAGCCTTTTGAATTTCTGCTATACGCCTTCCCATATTTACATAGTAACTGTTTATCTGTGAAGTTAATGCCTCAAGTCCTTTTATATCCTGTGAAATTTGAGGGACCTCATTCTTTACCTTATTCAGTTCATAGGCACTTACAAGCATACTCATAAATTCTTTACTGCTTTTACCACTTTCCTCAATCATTTTTAGTATTTTTTCCTTGTCATCAGAGTCCATTCTTACACTAAATGGTGTGTTGTTTCCCATTTTTATCACCTCTCATTATTATTGTTTACATTTTTTTATTATATATTCTTTTATTTTCAACATGTTTACTTATGTTTACATTGTATACAATTTAATTATACACCTTAATTATAAAAAAACAAAAAAGATGAGTTAAATTCTCACCTTTTATATCTATCAATAAACTCCAAAAGTGCCATGCTTAAAATATCTCTTTTTTTCAAATGCTTATTATTTTCACTGCTGCAAAACTCATTAAAGTCATCCCAAACTTTTGCATTAACTCTTATAGTAGTTCTTTTTTCCTCTGAATCTGGAAGATTAATTTTAATTTTGTCATCTATAACTTCGATGACATTTGTCACACAAGTGTCATCTGTCATACACTTGTCATCATTTTTATTTTCAAACCATTCAAGTACTTTTGAAATTTTATCATAATTTTTGGCCAAACTTAAAATATTCATCTTTATATTTTCATCAAAAAGCATTAAACTATTATTGTCATCACTTTGATGACAAACGTCATTTTCATTACATAAAACTTTTAAAGATGATTTGTCATCCTTTTGATGACAACTGTCATCTTTCTTTTTTTCTTATCTATCTCTATATTTTGAGCCTCTTTAGGGCTGTCATCTTCTTTTATAAATTTGTCATCAACTACTATATAATCTCTTCTTTTCATAAACTTATTTAAACTTTTCATATTACTTTTATGTTTTCCATTATATAAAAGGTCTGCAATTTCAGATCGTGTTCTGCCCTCGTTCTGCAGCTCTAATATTTTTTCTAATTTATCATCATTCATAACATCACCACCCCCAATATAAACTTCATATTTATATTTTATCATTAGTTGTATGACAAGTGTCATCTATTTTTTATTTAGTTAGTTTGTCATTAAAGTGATGACAGTTGTCATCTTTGTTTGGGATAGATTATGAATGAATTAATCAATGAATTTAAAAAATTTTGCAAAAACATAAAAAATAAACTATACAAAAGTTTAAAACTATAACCTTAATTGAATATATGGAAAAGTATAAGAGAGAATAGAATTATATTACACATAATTCTATTCTCTCTTAAATCCTATCATTTAAATTTTGATTAAATAACAACATAAAGATATTAAATTTGTAATACCCTTATGTCAATTAAAATATTTATTTTTTTATAACTAAACGTTGAATTGTTTTTCTACTGGCTTCTTCAAAAGCAGTACTTATAATTAATTTTAGTTTTTCCTCATTATTTACTATATTATCAATGATTTTTGAAATTCCTTGTAGTTTACCTTCTTTATTGCATTTCCAGAGATCCACTAAACAAAGTTTGTTACTATTTTTGCATTCATTATTGTTAAAATTGTCAAAAGAAAATACTCTTTTAACAGATTTATACATTTCTATGTTGAATTGTTTGTTTAATTCTTCATACAACTCATCTTTTTTATTTTCAATTTTTACTTTATCACTAGTATAAAATGTATTATTATTATTTTCAAAATATTCAACAATTTCACTTTTCATAGTAAGAAATGGTTCAGTATATATATTTTTTCGATAATGACAATCTGAACTATAGCCTTCTCCACTTATATATGCACCTAATAATCCACTTATACTATTCCCATTAAAATCTTCAGCATTAGCCGCATATCTATGAAATTCTGCACAAATGCTTTCTCTTAATATTTTTTGAATATCTTCAACATATTTGTTAATATCACCCTTTAAACCAAAAACTTTCCTATCATCTACATCTTCAATAAATTTAATATTAATTTTTTTTCTTTCTTTTTCTATGTTATCCAAAATTTTTCTAAAAATTTTATTTAAAACATAATTAATTTCAAGTTCTGATTTGTTAAATTCGTCAATCATCTTATTGTTTCCATATACAAAAATATCACTTGTACTATCAGGAATTCTAATTTTTGATTTAGGAGTTATTTCCTCTTTTAAAACTGTAAGCATATTTTCTTGTAATTCCGCTATGTCTTCAATAGCATCTTCGAAATCACCATCTATAGCCGTATCTATTTTTGTTATTACTGGTATTATCATACAACTTGGATTACATTCATTAATTGATTTTACTAGCCTATCAAAATCTTTATTATTTTCATCTTGCCTTTTAAATAAAATAACTGAATCCCTTCTTATGGATGATAGCAATGACTTTGCATTTTCTATCATTTTAAGAGTACCATCTTGTGATGTTCCATATGGATCTATAACTAATATATTTTTAAAGTTTTCCATACTACTTTCTAATTCAGTAGGTACATTCAAATACACTTCATCAACTATGCAAATAGCACTTTTAAATTTTTTATTTCTTGATAAATTTGAATTACTAATAGCTTTTAATCCTTGTTTAGCTTCTTCTTCATCTTTAAAATCATTTTTAAAATATACATTTTCATCTTTTTCTATTGTCTCTATATGCGTATATCCATAGTCTTTTAAAATTTCAATTCCTTTATTGTAAATCATTTCTACAATATCATCAATTACATTACTACAAATATTAGTCAAGAATTGATTAATTAAATTACTCAATTTTTCTTCTTCAACTTTTTCATTGGCTTTAATTTGAATACTAGTAACTATATCAATCATTTCACTATTTATTTCAATTACTTTTTTTAAATATTCTTCTTTGAGCTCATTATCATCAATCATAAGCTTACTTATATTACAAAAATTTGTATTATCTTTATAAATAACTTTATTTAGTTCTCTTTTATCGAATTCAATACTTTCATCTTTACTTAAATTTGTACCTCTTCCACTAAAAAATTGCTTATAATATTTAATAAATGCATTAACTAAATTCCTTACTATCAATTCTTTTAAATAAGATTTATTTTTTAAAAGTAGAGATATATTCATCCTATTGAGATTTTTACTAAATAGATAAAACATTATTACTGGTGTAGTATTAATTCTTCCATCAAGCACATCAAAAGCTTTTCTATATTTTTTACTTATCAATTTTTTTATAGCAGTTGATTTACCACTACCACTTTGCCCAAGCATAAGAATTGTAACTTCTGATATCTGTTCTATCTTTGATCGTAATATTAACTCTTTAACTTTTTCACTATTCATTTTTTTCCTCACTTTCAAAAATTTTTTAGTATAAATAATTTAATAAAATATAAAAGGACAGCTAGTAGATAGCTGTCCAGAATATACTATTAATTATCCATACCCAAATGAAAGCATAGAAATACATTCTAACATTAATTATCCACCTCACTTTTGTACAGCAATTAACCTAATTAATTACCGCAGTTAAGGAATAATTCCATTAAAATTATTACTTAGTATTAAATTACACTTATTATATGTTAAATATTATATAAAGTCAATATTTTTTCACAATTTTTATGTTAATTTTATTATTTGTATTATATTAACTAATATTCTTATTTATAAGATAAACATAATTCTACTAACTATTTATACTTTTTTTACAATAAAAACACTAGATTATATTTTAATTAATAAATGTATCTACTACATTTTGATTATTATTTTCTTTCAGTTCACCAATTTATGTCTTAGTGTAAATTTTATCTAAAAAATTTTTTCCACTACTATCTCATCTTTTTACTTTTATTTAATTATCTTATCATTTATTATTTCTTGTAATTTATCTATTTTATTTTTTATTATTACAAAAGTATCCGAATCAATACTACTCATCTCTTTCGCTACAATATTTTGTATTTTTTCAATTGCTATTGAAATTTCACTATTTATTTCAGTAATAACATTTATTTTATCACTTTTTTCTTTATTGATATAAGAAGTATTAAGCATATACATACCTCTCTTTACTTTTTTAATCATTCCTTTTTCTTCAGCTCTCTTTATTATACCTGTAATTTTACCAGATGAAAATTTGTAATCTCCTTTAAGAGATTTTTGTATATCAGAAGCTGTTTTTGGTTTCTCATCTGATTTTGTCTTTTTTAAATATTGATATAATTCATTGAAACCTTCTGGACTTAATAGCTTTTCCATATCATTCATATTTAACCTCTCCTTCCTTTAACACTATTATATATTTAAAGTTTCAAAGTTTCAATGCTTTTTGAAGTTTTAATTAATTATTTATTCATGGTTTTTAAAATATTCATTTTCTATACCTCTTTATACAAAGAAAATATATATCTAAAAAAGAGATGCTTCATTTAAAATTTATAAATTCTAAAGAAAAAAATAATATAAATAAAAATGGAGGTATCTAGAGGTATCTAAATGAAAAAAAATAAAATGAACTACATACTTGAATTTTTACTATATAGAGAAATAAATTATATACTATCCCCACTCTTCAATATCCTAGAAGGCTATGCAATTAAAATTATTATTGCAAATCCCCAAAATACATTTCATTTAATAATTTTATTAATAATCTGTTTGATAATAATAACTCAAACAAGAAAAAAAGTTTGTACTACAAAATAGTGCAAACTTTTTTTAAAACCAAATTATATAAAATACAATTGAATTTTCAACTATGCTGATATTATCCCTAATTTTTATAATCCACAAATTCTATTTTAAAAAGATCTTCAATATCATCCATTTCTATTACTTTTATTAATTTTTTTAAAAATCTTCTCTCTACAAACATGTCTACCATATCACCTTCCCTGTCAATACTACCAATGAGGTGATATTCAAATGAAATTCAAATTAACTTACAAAACACATATTAAGATCATTATGACTTCATTATTGTTCATCATAATATTTTATAATAAAATTATGAGTTCTGAATTAGATTTCTTAAAAGCCACAAGTAACCTATACCCCCTACAATATCCTATATTGGCCACAATGTTAATAATGCTTTCTTTGGCTGTACCAATAACATTAGTACATGAGGGAATCCATGCCATTTTTCAAAAATTATATGGTGGTAAAGTAAAATTTATATTTAAAATAATCTATGCAGCAGTACAAGAAACAAGCGGCAATCCTCTATCCCTTAAACAATTTACTTTTGTACTGCTATCTCCAGTAATAATAATATCTCTTATATGTTTACTACTTCCAAAATGGTTAGGGCCTCTTATATTCTATACTAACCTTTTAGGTTCTTTTGGTGATATCTATATGACTATTGGTCTTTTAAAATATCCAACTAACTCAAAAATCATAGATAAAAGCTATGGATATTTAGTCATAAATACATTCAACTAAAATAAGATTTTTACATAAATTGAGATTACTATCTTAAATTTTAAACTAATTATTATAAATTTATAAAAGTTAGATAAATTATTTTTATTTTTTTCCTCATTAATTAATAAAAAAATCAATTTAGAAGATAATCATTATTTATATAATAATTTTAATATAAAATAAACATTTGTAAAATATAGGTTGATTATTTATTAATTCAACTTTCGTAGTAAAAAAATACTGCTTAACGAAGGAAAATAATATATTGTGTAAGAAACATTTGAGCAAAGTTTACAAGTTCTTAGCTTTACGAATTTGAAAAAAGTCATTTTTTAATATGAGTAAAACTTAGAACTTGTTACTGAAGTAAATAGTTCCTAAACAAGATATCATTTCCCGTAGCGGCTATTTTTTATCTGTTAAAGTTGAGTTAATTATAAACCTGCTTGTTTTATGTGAGATAATTACATATATGTTAGTTATATTTTCTTATTGGAAAATATATACATTTTATGCTAATTACCTGTTTATCTATTTTATTATTGCCATATTTAAATATTCCAACTACAAAATGTAATTTTACCATATTAATATGTATATTACTTGAACATCGATATGTTTATATAAATTCATAAAACTATCGGTGTTCAATATATTTTAAGTTTATTGTAAAAAAGCACCTTAATATTACCTGTTTTACATATACCTTAGTATGATATTTAATAAATATGTCACTTATTATATGTAGACTTATAAGCGAAATTTTTTTAAAATTTTTATTGGGAGGTTTTTTATGGAAAGTATAAAGAAAAAATTTGGAATAAATGTAAGAAAATATAGAAAAAAAAGAGGATATTCTCAAGAAAAACTAGCTGAATTATCAGGATTACATAGAACTTATATTAGTGATGTAGAACGTGGTGAAAGAAGCATAGCTCTTGAAAATATTCAAAAGTTATCAATAGCTTTAGAAATAGAAACTTATAAATTATTTGAATTTTAACTAGGAGGGATTACATGGTACGACGAAAACCATATAGCAAAGTAAAAAAATTTAATCAAATACGTGCTCAACATGTAAAAGGTATGGGTGATGTTGTTTTTCTAGGATTTCAATGTTTAAACCCTGAATGCCAAAACTATATTTTTGTTAGAAAAGATGAAATTGATAATGACTTTGATATAAAATGTCCTGTATGCGGATATCATCTTTATACAGGTGGCGAAACAAATTTTTATGACTATGAATTAGAAGTAAAAACAAACGGTGAAAATCAAATTGTAGATACAGGTCAATTTTCTATATTTCATGATGAATATTTAGATTATGCAACTGAATACAAATATTGTATTGTTTGTAATACTCTTAGGCCTATAGAAGACTTTGACAAACATTCTTCTCGAAAATCAGGAAGACAAGGTGAATGTAGACAATGTAAAAAAATATATAACAGCATTAAAAATGGAACAAGAATAACTGACCAACACAGAGAATCAGCTCAAAAAAGAAGACTTTTACTTGATATAGCAAATCAAAAAGTTGATAGTAAAAGAGTTTACGAAAATTATAACTATAAATGTTTTAATTGTGGTAAAGATTTATATAATGTATCAAGTGCTAAAGAACGTCCCCTCGACCATACTCTTCCAATTTATTATTTATGGCCACTAACAACTGAAACAGCTACTTTGTTATGCCAAAAATGTAATGGTGAAAAAACTGGTAGTTGGCCTTCAAAATTTTATACACCTGATAAGTTAAAGTTACTTTCGTTAAAAACAGGTATTCCTTATGACGTATTAGCTGGTGCTCCTCAATATAATCCTTATGCAATTAATAAATTATCAAATTCATACTTTGTTGACGAGCTTTTAGTTAAATATAATAAATATATGGAAAAAGCAATTATACCTTTAAGAAATAGATTGCTTCACGATATAAATTTTGATTTTTTTAAATCTTCTAAATTGATATCTTGTGACTGGATAGAAATAGCCAATAAAGAATATCATAATAAATATTCCCAATAAATATCCACCAGCTTAGCTGGTGTTTTTTCTTAAACCCTATACCCCTACACGCCGAGATACGTATAAAAATAGGTAACTTAGTGGGAATAATTTACAAATAATCATTTTTAATCTCTTTCAAATGTTCTACAGTTAAATAGCAATACTTCAAAATCTATTTTGTTGTAATTATGAAATATAAAATTAATTATTTTAGCGTATTTCATAAAGTAGACTTTTTGAAAGGTTAATAAATTATAGGATATAATCTTAGTAAACTAGCTAATTACAAGATATTTCCATAAAATTACCGGTTTTTATACGTATCTCGGTGTCTCACCAAATAGACAAGAAAAAAAATAGCTGAAATTCAGCTATTTTTTTAATAGAAATAAAAACTGATGATGTGTAGTTCCTCCTTTATCTTTTATTCCGTATTTTTCAATATTTGATACATCTTCATCAGCTCTATATACTTCTTTAAAATATGGAGATGCTATGTATGACAATTCTTTTGCCATATCACATTTATTAGATTTACCCAAATGTAAAATCATTTTTCCTTTATCCTTTAATATATTTGAACACACTTGGAAAAATTTATTATATATACTTAAATTATTTTTTTGTAATGAATCTAAAAATCTTGTTTCTGCATCTTTAAAATCATTTGGTTCCCAACCTGCAAACCATAATCTCAACCAATTATGAGTATAAAATTTTATAGAAGCAACAAATGGTGGTGAAGTTATTATTGAATCTACTTTAATATGTAATCTTTTATCTAAACTTAAAACATCACCATAAAACATTTTGCCTTTCTTATATTCTGGAAAATTATTATCTTTATATACAATCTTTAACTTGTTTTTAATATGTTCTATAACATTTTTATATATAAAATCGCCTGTTGGTGCATATGGAGTTAATGAATGTGAATTTCTTGATAAAGCATAAGGTCTATTTCCATGCAATATGTGTAATAACGCCGATAAAACTATAGCTTCTTCGTTTGTTAATTCATTTTTCATAATAAAAAAATTTCTAGCTGCTAATAATTCTAAATACGTATCTGTATGAAAATAATCAGGAATACTTTTGTTAAATCCAAAATTTTTATAAGGTAAACTATCCTTATCATATATCCTTTTATTCTTATTGATATACTTTTCTAATCTTTGTAAAAGTATATCAACACTTTCTTTAGGTACAAAATTTAATTTTGCCTTAGATACTGTATAAGCTAATCTACTTAAATCATTACCTATTCCTATTCTTCCTTGAAGACAAGCTTCAAAAGGAATAGTTCCTACTCCAGATAATGGATCTAAAACCACATCTCCTTTATTTGTAAATAATTTAACTAAAAAATGCGCAATAGATGGTTTTAATTTACCATGATATGAACATAATGAATGCCATGAATTACCCCAATTTTTTTTGTTATATGGTTCTTTCATATATGGTAACTTATTCATAAAATTTTTAGCTTTACAATAATATTCTTCTTCATTATTATCAGTTCTAATATAATTTATCTTTTTCTTTTCTTTATTAAAAACAATAACTTTTTGACTTAATAGCATTCCATTTTTAGATTTACGATTTCTCACTACTGTTACTGATTCAGTTTTAAACCCATTTAACTTTGCTATTTTTTGAATTATTTCATAAACAGGAATATAAATTCCATAATATTGAGAATCTCCTATATCAAAATATATTTTTCCATTATCTTTTAAAAGTCTGTTTAGATTTCCAAATACTACATCTAAATCACTAAAGTACGCTCTAACAAGTTTAGGTATTCTTTTATCTCGAGCAACTAAATCCAATTTTCGAGCGTGTTTTTCAACAAAATTAAATGATTTAATTGTTCCAATCCTTTTTGATACATTATTTATACCCGCTGTAACTGCCTGAACTCTTAATTCTTTCAAATCATCTTCATTTTCAATAAAATCTAAAATCCACAGCTCTAATTTAGTATTTCTAAAATAGTTTGTTCCATTAACATAAGGAGGTGATGTTATTACTAAATCTACCTTATTTTCATAATCACTATTTAAAATTTTAGAATTTTCACTTATCATTTCCATATTTTCTATATTTGTATTTGAATAACTTTCAATATCATTAATAATTAAAAGTAACTGCTTTAAATATCTTTCAATAGCATTATTGGGTATTTTTGACAATTCATTTTCCTTTTTTCTTCTTAAATCTACTGACCTTATCATATTTGAACACTCAACAACAATGGCCGCTAAACATACTTTCAAAACATCTTGTGCATCTTTATCTGCCACATGTAAAATTTCCTTCTTTATAAAAGCTATTTGTTTAATAATATCATTTCTAAAAAAATTTTTGTTTATGTAACATGTATTTATATAGTCTTTAACTTTAATTTTTTTATATTCATTTTTTTTATGATTATTTAATTTATTTGAAAATTCCCTTAATATATTTATCTTATTGTTAGTAATTATATTTATTACAGCATTAACTTTAGTCTCAGCAATAAAACGCATTAATGGATTAACTTCAGAAGCAACAACTTTAGTCCCTTCATAACAACATGTTAAACTTGTTGTACCACTACCATTAAACGGATCATACACCAACACATTTTTAGGAAATTTATTTAAAATTTTTTTCACAAATCCTTGAGAAAATCCTTCAATGTAAGGATACCATCTATGAATTGATATATTCTTATTATTTATAAATGTTACATCATTAGAACTTAAACTTAAACTTTCCCCATAAATACATTTATAATCACATCGAAATATTTTTTGTAACTTTTTCATCATTGTTGCAGAAATTTTTACTTTTCCTTTCTCTATTTTTGTTATATAAGAACCTGTTACACCACATTTTTCTGCTAAATCAGAAACAGAAAAATTCCTTTCTATACGCAAATTCTCTATATTATTTTTCATTATTTTTCTCCTTTGTATTCAGTTTATCTTCTTTATATATTATATCCAAATACATAGTAAGTATCAAATAAAACAAAATCTCAAACTCTAGAACAAAAGTTCGAACATTAAATAAATTTATAAGATATAGATAAGATACTAAGATATATGTAAAAACCGGTAACTTGATGGGAATATCTTGTAAATAACTGATTTACTAAGATTATATCTGAGAACCCCCTATCTTATAATTTATTACTTTAATTTATTACTATTTCAAAAAGCCTACTTTTTGTTAACGGGACTTTTGTACAAATTGCGAGCACTACCACACAGTCAAATAGAAATATTTCAAAATATGTTTTGTTATAATCATGAAATATATGTTAATTATTAATCGGCAATTCTATTAATTCAATTTCAAACGGTATTGTTATACTTTGTTTTTTAGCATCTTCATGATTTAATATAATTTCATCAATCATTTTTTTGTATATCCTAATTGCAATGCTTTTTTTATAAATTCAGTTTGATCCACTTCAAACATTCCTATTTACCAAATTTCTTTTTATTTTATTAACTCATTATCAAACTTGTATTACTTCCAAAATACTATAAACATGCTTACATTTTATGTAGTTGAGTTTTACCCTTAATAATTTTGTATAAAATTTATGCATTAGTTACCAGTTTTTACACATATCTCAGTGTACCCTTTCATACTCATAAATTTTTTATATTCATCTTTCGCCCATTGAGGCGCATCATCTTTAATTTCCAACCCTTCTTTTGTATAAATTCCGTAACCTTCTTTTAAAAATCTTGGTTCCAATTGCTCCATACCCTCAACCCCTCTTATAAAAATTCATATAATACCTATAATTACACTTACAACCCCCAATACCTAAAAAACGAGAGTAACAGGTTTCACCATATAATATAATAGTGAATGTTTCAGTTGTATTCTTTTTTTTACATTTCTTTCAATAACTTACTAACCGCTTGCTGTGTTATATTTATTTTTCTTGCAATTTGTTTTTGAGTTAATCCTGTTTCTCTTAATTCTTTTATATCCTTTATTTTATCTAACTTAGCCTGTTCTCTTTTAGTTAATCCAGCTTTATTCCTTCTCTCAGCTTTGAACTTAACTTTGTTATATTCATTAGTTCTCACATTGGTCCTTCTTTTAACCTCATCTTTACCAATTATAGTTTCAAGGTCTTTCATTTCAATGTCAGTTATGTTAAGAAGATCTATAAGAGTATCATTCTTATAGTTGTATCCTGAAAACTCATATGTACCATTCTTTTTTTCTTTTACTTCATCTTTACTTTTATTAACTTCATCTTTACTTTTATTAACTTCATCTTTACTTTTTTTCTTTTTATGGAATTCATTTTCAAGCCATTTTTCGTAAGCTTTTTGTGCTGATGCTGTTTGTTTTTCTACCTCTTTATCTCTTAGAGGTCTTTTAAAATTCTTATTAAACTCTTTAGTATCCTCTAATGCCTTTTTAACATCACTAGTAAAACAGCAGCACCAATATCTATATAAAAAACACATAAACTCTCTTTGACCAGTTTCTAAAAGCTGTCCTTTACTGTTTCTGCACATACCGCCTCTTAACTCTTGAATCTTTACTATATCTTTAAGTCTAGCTAAATGAAGACTGTACAGAGTAAACATCTTAACTACATTGGCTTTTCTGCCCCTTTGTCTGTGGCAAGGATTTTTAACGTAAGGGGTAAGCTTTGGAACATACTTTTCTTGAATATCTTTAAGTACATATTTCTTTTCATCATATACAAGAATTTCTGTTACTTTTTCATTCTTCTGATTTATAGATCCTGCAAGTCTCATAACTCTAGCAGCATCAATAGACTTTTGGTCCGCACCTATATTTTTTAACTTATCTAAAAATATCTTTTGAACTGCATTCCAAAGAGGAAGTGCCTGCTTTGGAACAGGTTCTATGCTCCAATATATACAAAGACCTCTTCCAGTTATCACAATAAAACTGGCTTTTGGTACTTTTTTATCAAAATAATCTTTTTCAAGAATATATAAAATATCATCTACACTTTTATTTTTAAATTTATTTATAGTGTAATAATCTAAATCTATATAAAGTGAATTTAATTTCCTAACATTTTCTATACGTCTAAAAGGCACGTAAAAGCTGTTTGGAGACATATAGATATTTACCCCTTCTATACCTAAAACTTTTCCTATATGCTCCTTTAAGACGTTATATTTATAATGATATTGACTCCACAGCTTGTCCTTCTTTACTGCAACAGTTATATATCCATCATCTTTTGAGTGAAGAATTTGTATTTGTTTCTTGGCCTCGGTTTCTCTTTTTTTATCTTCAGTAACTTTGATGTTTATATTTTCTAAGTTGGTTATTATCTCTTTAAGTACTGGCTGCCCCACCTTGCACCTCCTTAATACCCAGTTTACTCCGTAAAAGAATATTAATAAACATCAAATTCAATTTTTCACTTTAACTTGTTGACTATAAGAAATTCTTATATTAAACTAATAGTAAGAAAATCGAAGATGTTTTCAGTTCTTTTATTTTAGAACTGGGTTTTTTGTCCAAACTCTTAAATGGTATCGTGCGAAGGAGACCATTAAGAGTTTTTTTCTTTTTATTTCATTTTACAGTTAATTTTTGAACATTTCAACAAATTTATATCCGCCCCGAAGGGGCGTGAAACTTTAGAAAAAACTGTTTTTCCACAAAATGTAAGTTGATTTACAATATTTATTCACTTTTATTCCACATCTATGTTTATTTTCCATGTTTATCATGAGTGCTTTAGGACCTACCCCTGGGTGGATAAGCTTGCTGTGTTCCTATGTGGACATGTCTTTTTAATGCATGTCCACCCAGCTGACCTCAGAGGAATACCCCAGTATCTTTTTGGGTGGCGGGTGGGATATGAATTTAAATCATTTAATGGACCTGTCAAGGATGACAAGTCCATTAAATTCCGCTTAGAAAACCCGCAGCGCCCTTCTTCCAAGGTAAAAGACCCTAAAGGAATACTTAAAAAGTTCCTGAAAGGAACAAAAAACTGTTTGTTTACTCAAAAGTAAGCTCCATTTTTATTGAAATTGCGGCTTAAAAACTTTTAAATTTAATCTGAACCTAAAAGAAGCAATTTCACCACAAAAATGGTTAGCGTTTATAAGATTCTATGTTTTGAATTTCACAAAACCCCTCTTCTATTCCCCGTATAAGACATACTTTTAGTAAGTGCTCTATTAGGTATACTGATATATAGAATGTATTTATCTTACTCTTCTTATAATTATTCTTTTGTATCTTATGTTTTAATTTCCTCTATAACTTACAATATAATGTTTCATTCAATACTAAAATCTACTACCTCAGCACTTTCCTTTATATTGGTCCTAGCATCTACTCAAGGACAAGCTTTGATGAATAGTAGGTAGCTTGACCCTAGAGGAATACCACATTACGCTTTGCGGATTAACTGTTTTGGACAAGTTTCTTGGCTGCTCTTTTGGCAAAATAATAACTTTTGTACAAGCTTTTATTTTTGTAAAAGATATATTTGCGGCGTCCCTCAGCGAAGAAGATTGTCCAAAACTTCCTTGACCACATAGGAATACCCCAGCTTCCCCTTTTAGGGGGCAGGGGTATATAATCAAAAAATTGGACACAGCTTAAAGTTTACTACCCGTAAGGAATACCTGTGAGAGTAAAGTTTAAGCTTGTCCAATTTATCCTTTATATACATGATCTTAATGTTCCCAATTAAAACTTTAGATATTGTACTATTTTTAGAATACTTAATACATCCTATGTTACTGTTCAACATGTATGCTGATTCTAAAACTACCTTAGAAGCTAGAAAATTTAAATACATCGTATGTTACTGTTCAACTTTTAAAATGACAAATAAAACAATTCGTAAAATTGAATTTAAATACATCCTATGTTACTGTTCAACAGAGGTATCTATTATAATATAGGTGTATGTTATAATTTAAATACATCCTATGTTACTGTTCAACCATAGTAAAATAGCCATTTCTCAAAATTAACAATAGCACAAACCCATTGATATTTCAAGGTTTTCAAAAAATTTTACCAACCGATTTCTATTTTTTGAAAATCCAACTCAAAAATACTTCTAAGTCCAGTCATTTCAATGCTTTAACTAGGTTTCAATTTTATTACGGTTGGGAAAAATCTAAAAAATAATACCACCTTATTAAACTATTTTAACTATCCTATAGATTTTCTCTCCTTCTGATAAGTCCTCAAACCTTATTAGCTTTTCCTCTGAATAAAAAGAAACGCTGCCATCAGGATTACTACCTTTGCCTTGGTCAAAGCCTGTAAGCTTTACCTCAACAGCTTCACTTAACTTATTTCCTTTCATACCATCATAATATACCCTGCACCTTCTATCTTTCCCATCAAGATTATCTCCGTAGAAATCTTCATCTGTTATACTTAAATCCGTAGTATCATATGTATTTTCAAACGGTCCTAAAATAAATTCCTTTTCAAAACTTTTACCATGATCTTTTGGCTTTTGTGAATCATCTTCCTTCTCTGGATCAACTGTGCTAAAATCCACATATCTATAATTATAATTAAGTTGATGTATATCAACCTTAGTGTCTCCTTTTATGAATTTTGATATCTCCATACCTAATGCATAGATTTCATCATCACTTACCTCAGAATCAACATTAACATTAATATTCATAAACTTTCTTTCTTCTTGTCCCTGAGGAATTTTTGTATATACCTTCAATATCCTTCTACATTTCTCTGACATCAACACCATTTCTTTTTCATACTCCAAAACTACCCCTCCTTATATCCTTATTTTACTATAACCTTAAATAACTACCCTCTTGAATAGATATAAATCTCATTTGTAAATCATTTTCTTTTTCGTCGACCCCCAATAGCGTAAAAATCCCGGGGGATCGACGAATCTTCTACACCGCATGAATCCTACATTTTTGCATTTTGTTTACAGTTTGTTAACAATTGAACGTTTTTACAAAGCGTGCTATAATGCTTATTAGACGGGTTTCTAGATTACCTATGAGGAATTGAAACACCGAACAAGGAATTATAACTATTACGTCAGATAAGGTTTCTAGATTACCTATGAGGAATTGAAACTTTAATCTTTCTTTCATTTCTTCTCTGCCTTCACCTTGTTTCTAGATTACCTATGAGGAATTGAAACACTGTAAATAAAAATGTAAATGATAAAGTAAATGATGTTTCTAGATTACCTATGAGGAATTGAAACTCAACAGTTTGCTTATATTGTTGCTCTGCTTTATCTACGTTTCTAGATTACCTATGAGGAATTGAAACTCTGGAGTTCTAGTTGATACTGGTATCATATTCATTGTTTTTAGATTACCTATGAGGAATTGAAACATATATCTTGTGCTGCTTTGTATTCTGGTAGTTCCAAGTTTTTAGACTACCTATGAGGAATTGAATTGTACTTGTTTAAACTTCGAGAAAGTTTAAAATTCTTGTGTTTTGGGAATATATTTGAGCAACCCTAACCTTTAATGAATTATTCTCTCAAGTACTAGAAATCCTGTATTTTGAAACTATATACAAAAATCAGCAGCCACATCAACTACTGATTTTTTAATTTAATCTAACTCATTATTTTCTCCCAGGTATCCGGTCCTACAATTCCATCCACCATAAGACCATTCTTGGCCTGAAAATTAATAACTGCATGGTGAGTTCCTTTTCCAAAGTATCCATCCGCACCGCAAGCTCCTACACTATATCCTTTTGAAATCAATTTTTTCTGAATCAACTTAACATTATAATCTTTTTTGTTGGGATTATATTTTAGTAAATATCTTGGATAGCATACTCTTACATTTCTCCTTACGCTCTTTCCTAAAATATCTGTCTTTACTTTTTCTAAAGGAAAATACCTTCCAGGACAACTTGTGCTGTTAAATTCCCTGTGGCCATATATTTTATTTATTTTATATTTACGGCACAAGTACTTCAAAAGTTCCAAAAGAGAATTGTATTGAGTTTTACCCATTCTCTCTACCATAAAATTACCTTCACAGCAAATCCCCAACGCATTTTTATTGTGACACATGGTATGAGCTCCCACTTGTTCTTCCCTTCTTCCTCTGTAAATCTTTCCGTCTTTTCTTATAAAAAAGTGATAACCACAGCCTGCAAAACCTCTTTTTTTGTGCCATGAATGAATATCTGTAATGCTGCAGCATTTTGAAGCTGCATGATGAAGCACAATAAAGCTTGGTTTATTCCCTCCAACTAAATTACATCCGAAACTTAAATTGCTTTCTATTATGTTCATGAAAACACCCCCGGTAAAAACAATTAATAATACATAACTAATAATTAATAATGAATTATAATTTTCTAGAGCAACCTTTTGCTAATTAAGAGCATATAATTAAAAGTTGCTGTACACTGTCAGCTGGCTACTAAAAAAAGCTCCACTAAAGCGGAGCTTTTTTACTAAAATAACTTAGTTTCATGAGTATCAACAATATGAGCTGAATCTTTAGATACAAGGTCTGCAGTTGATAATTTGAATATGTTCTTTTCTATAATAAGATCCATGAGACCTTCAACCTGCTCTTTTGTTAAATTGTCTTTAACGTCTTTTATTGAAAGTGATCTTTTTTCTTTATCTTCATCTACGAATTTCATAACTAAAGTTTTCATCTAAACCCCTCCTATTCATTCATTAATATATTTGAATCTACTCTTTTGACATCAACAGGATCAAAAATAAGTATTTCACTTATTGCTTTTGCTACTTCAAATATAGCTGCGTCCTCTGCAGTTACTTTAATCTTAGAAAATCTCTTATTTTTGTAAGTTTCCTTTCCGTGAGCGTCTGTTCCTGTTCTAACCTTTATTACTAAATCAGTATCTACTTTAGTTGCACCTACTGCCATATTAAAACCCCCTTTTATTTTTTCTTCCTCACCCTTATATATGACTTACAAGCATCAACTGCAGTAGTTTTTTTCAAAAAACATAAAAAAAATAAGGACATACTTAAATGTCCTTACTTTTTTGGTGTTCTAAAGCAGTTTGTATACTTTTAGAAAGCTCTAAAAAAGCCTTGGTTAGATCATCAAGCTTTTTCTCCAGTCTTACTAGAAGAAATACACTTACTGCAATGGGAAAACCTAATGTGCTTATTAGCTGCATTAATTCTGTGTACATTTCCCCACCACCTTTTTGTCAGTGCGCAATTTTACAGTGCCCTGACAATCATATCCTCTCACTTATATATATGACCTAACAACCTCTTCTGCAGTTTATTTATTAAATTATTTTTATGGTATCTTATACTTTCATAACTCCTATCACATTCCGCTGCAATCTCATCCATAGTTTTATTTTTCATATAAAATTCATCCAAAATGTACTTTTCAAAATCACTAAGTTCATCCACTGCTGCATATACAGCTTCAATTTTTATATATGCAATCATTTCGTCCTCTACTGTGAATCTATAATTATCTTCGCTTAAACTGCTTATGTCCTCAACCTGCACTTCTCTGTAGTGCTTTATCTCTCCTTTTAATAGAGCCTTATAGTTTTGTTTAATTGTTTTTGCGCAGTATGCCTGGAAGTGTTTTGTATCTCCCTTAAACATATGCACTGCTTTTATAATGGATAAATATCCATGCTGAACGATGTCTTCATACTTATATCCTTTTATCTTATACTTTAGGGCTTCCTTTAATATTAGGGGAATGAATTTTTCAATTATCTCATACATAGCTTTTTCATTTCCCCTTTTGGCAGATCTAATCAAGTTCTTCAAAACAACACCGCCTTATATTTATACAAAATTGGGCCCATATATAGTATTTTACATAATTTGTTAAATTCCTTCTAAAGTATTGATATGTAAGGAATTGACTTGGATAAAATAACCATAATATTACAATATGAATTTGACATAAGCGCACTATGTCAAATTCAAAATCTAGTGTTTTCAAGGGCTAAAACTAACTGCTCTATAAATATACTTGTCAATTTGACATATTTGCAGAAACCATTATACTGTGTCATATAACCCTATTACTTACGCAAAACTTTTAAAATTATAAAAAAAGAAACTATTTTTTGAATAATTTACATAAAATGAAATATAATAGGAGAAATTATTCATTTTCTATTATTAGTAAAAAACTAAGGAGGAAAAAATATTGAATACGGTACAGCCAATAAAAGATATAAAAACTATAAGAAACATGAGAAGTGTTTTAAGAAACCAAAGCACAAGGAATGAACTTTTGTTTATTTTAGGCATAAATGTAGGCCTTAGAATAAGTGATATTTTAAAACTAAAGTTCAAAGACATATTAACTCCAAAAGGAAACATAAAACCTTATGTTAAAGTTACTGAAAAGAAAACAGGCAAAACCAATACCTTCTACATTGGAGCTGTTGTTAAGAAAGTAATTGAAACCTATGTACTAGAAAACCAACCTCTTGATAGAGATACCTACATTTTCAGAAGCAGGAAAGGTAACAACAAACCAATCTCACGCCAGCAAGCTTGGAATATATTAAATAATGCTGCTGAAGAAGTTGGACTTGTAACTAGGGATATGGATGGAAACATAGTTTATGGAGAAATAGGCACTCATACATTAAGAAAGACCTTCGCATATCATGCATACCAAAGTGGAACTTCCATAGAGCTTTTAATGACCATTCTAAATCATTCCTCTAAATCTCATACCTTAAGATATATAGGTATTACTGAGGAAGATAAGAAAGAGGTTTTTTTGAAAAGTAATTTGGGGTAGGAATTAAAATATAAACAACAACAAATCTTTTTTTCCTTTGTTGTTGTTTTATATTGTTTTATATACAACATGTTTTAATAGTTTTAGTCATCCTTTCACATATTGATACATCTATGTTTCAATATACAAAAAATAACTTTTTTATGTTATGTTTGTTTGGAGTTTTTATAAATACTTAGACATATATATCAATATTTCACACATATATAATTCATGCAAAATGAACAGCAATAACTTTAAAACTATTATAAAATATAATTTGAATAGAAAAATACTACAATATAAACAATTATAATTTTTTTATATTATTTTTTAATTTTTAATATATTTAAATTTTCTTAAGTTCTTTATTAAATAATTGAGACAAAGACAATATTATTACAGTTATACTAACATCCATAAACAATTGTGATAAACTCATTACTGTACATAATCCTCCTACTATAAATCCTCCAATAGGAGTTGCACATAAAGCTAATGCATTAAACGTAGCTGCTACTCTAGGTAAAAATTCCTTGTCCACATTTTTCATAAAAGCTACTTGCATAGTTGTATTCATTAATATAACTCCTATTCCCATAAAAAAACAGAAAAAACCTAATAATATCAATACAAAACTATATTCACTTATTTTTCCTAATCGAGATAATGCAAAATAATTTATTCCCAATAAACTTCCACCTAATATAAAGGTATAAAAACCAGATATTTTTTTCTTTATTTTTGGAAAAGATATTCCTGCACAAATCATGCCTGCTAAAAATGGAACTGACATAATTGACAATGCCTCAGGACCTTTATGTAAAATTTCAGTAACGTAAGGTGCTTGCATTGAATTAAAAGGAACAAAAAAAATATTAATACCTGCAGAAAAAATACATATATATAATATAAGTTTTGAATGTAATAAATATTTAAATCCTTGTTTTAAATCAACAAATCCACTTTTAAATGTCATAGTTTCTTTTTTTATTAAATCCTTATATTTTATTGTTATAATTATACTTCCACATATAAAGAATGTAAGAGAATCTATTATTATAGTTCCACCAATTCCTATTAAAGCTATAAAAACTGCAGCCATAGAATATCCTACTATTTCTGCTATTCTTACAAGAGTATTATCTAGAGATATTCCATAATCAAATTTTTCCTTATCTAATATCATAGAATAAAGTGATGTAGCAGAAGGTGATCTGAAAGACTCAAAAGTAGAATTCATAAAAGTAAATATATACAAATACCAAGGCTTAAGTAAATTTAACATAAATAGTATAGCTGTTAAAAATACAGTTATACCTCTTCCTATATCACAAAAAAACATTATTTTCTTTTTAGAATGATATCCTACAAATACCCCTCCTATCATTCCAAAAATTATATTAGGTATTCCATTTACTGCAAATAACGATGCCATTAATACTTTAGAACCTGTAAGCTCATAAACCATCCATGAATAAGCTATACAATCTAGGGAATCGCCAAATCTCGATACAAATTTAGCTGTTAAATTTTTTATATATTCTTTTTCTTGTAATAAGCTTTTATAACAAATTTGGTTTGTTGTAGACAATTGAGTTTTCAACATAATTCCCCCTGTTTTTATGTATCTATTACTAAAATTAACCACATATCTTATACCCCTCTAGTTATACCACTTTTTCTAATTTGATATGACAATCTTTTATTCTTGTGATTTTAATTTCAATAGGTTTTTTTTGGGTAATATCATCTAATATTCCATTCTTCTTAATATCATAAACATTATACATATAGTGAAATTTTTTTTCTTTAATATTATCAAAATACATAAAATTAAATATATTAATTTCAAATTTAAAAATTTCTCTTACCAAAGAAGTATATTTGTCAAAATCTTTAGTAAAAACAAATCTCTTTAACGCGTCAATTATATTTTTTATTTTTGTAATATCTTCTGAATCAGATAATATATTATAATTTACTTCTTTGAAATCTAAGAAAAAATCTAATAATTCATTATTATAATATTCCATCAATATTTTATAAGTCATAAACATATTATTAAATAAAAAAGAATAAAACACTGCATTAAATTTATCTAAATATATCAATGTACTTCTTAATTCAGAATCGAAATCAAAATATTGACAAAAAACTGATTTGTTTTTTAAAATTATATTTTTAGGAATACAACTTATTGTTTTATCATTAGAAATATCTGATATATTATTAGAAAATACTAATTTATCTTTTAACTTTTCATATAACTCTGTTCCAGGTAATATTCCTAAAAGATGAAGTTGAGTATGTTTAACACCTTCTTTACGTAAAATATCAATTAATCTTAATGTTTCCCTTACATTGTCTATTGTTTCTCCAGGAAATCCATATATAAAAGAAGCAGTAACTTCTATCTTATATTTATTTAAAATTTTTATTTTACTTTTAACATCAGATAAGTTTAGATTCTTATTTATAATTTTTTGCATTCTCTCAGAACCAGTTTCAATTCCTAAATATATACTTTCACATCCTGATTCTTTCATTTTCTTTATCATTTCTTCATCCAATGTATCTATTCTAGCACTACATCTCCACTTTATATTAATCTTATTTTTTAAAAGGAGATCACAAAATTCCATGACTTTCAATTTATTTACAGTAAAAATATCATGAACAAAATTAAACGTTCTTATTCCATAATTATCAATAACAAACTTTATTTCTCTAATAATTCTTTCAGAACTTTTTAATCTAAAATATCTTTGCCAAAAAGTTTTTGTTGAACAATATATACATCCAAAAGGACATCCCCTCCCTACATCTAAGGGCATAGCGGATAAATCTTCAACATTTACTAAAGAATAATCTAACATAGGTAAACTATCTAAATCTTCTATTAAACTTTCTTTTCCATTGAAACAAACTTGACCATTTTTCCTGTATACTACTCCTTTAATATTATTAAAACTTTTATTTTCAAGTAATATATCTACTAACTT
This sequence comes from Haloimpatiens myeolchijeotgali, assembly GCF_042688525.2. Taxonomy (GTDB): domain Bacteria; phylum Bacillota; class Clostridia; order Clostridiales; family Clostridiaceae; genus Haloimpatiens. The sequence goes on along the minus strand of NZ_JBHWAB010000003.1, from coordinate 1,486 downwards.
TTTTATTGTAAGTTCTCCTTCTCCTACTCCTATAGCATCTATCCAAGGAAATGCTTTCATTGAATCAATTGCAGTCAAAGATGCTTGTGGTCCTCCAAACAATATTTTTATATCTGGTCTTTTTTCTTTTAATTTTTTAGCTAACAATAATGAAGTACAATAAGAATTAGTCATAGTATAAAAATCTACTATTTTAGGATTAAATTTTAAAATATATTTCACCATGTTATCTGTATCTTTATGATATTCATTATGATATTTAATATATTTTTTTCTATATAAATAATTAAAATCAATTATTTCTACATCATATTTATCTTTTTTTAGAATAGTAGCTAAACTTAAAGTACCTAAATTTATACAAATTGAACTGTTATCTAAACAATTATCTATTGTATTAATAAATAAAATATCTTTCATGTAAAAGACTCCCTTATACTATAAAAATTTATTTTATAAATTTATAGCTCATATAATTAAATTAATTATATGAGCTATATTGATTAAAGCATACTTCTTGAAAATAGTACTATTCAACAGAAATACTACCGCTAATAGTAATTCGATCATTTTCTGCATGAAGTAAAGATGTATCTCCTTTCAATTCGAAAGATGATAAATCTTTAACATCTTGTTTATTTTCGATCATACTAATTCCTCCTTCTTAAGAAAAAATATTATAAGTTTATGAGATTCTGCAAATAACTACTTTGCCTAACCTATAACCTTAATTTTTTATATTGTACTCTCCTACGGCATAACAAAATACCATAGAAAAGTTTTTAACATTTTTTATCTTAATTAAATGCCCAAACTATTTTTAAATATATTTCTTAAAATTAAAGTAACAATTTAAATTGTTTTTGTGTTACTTTAATATATACATTCTATACTTTTTTGTAAATTCCTTCTTTTATTTACAAAAAAAATAAGAATTTATATAAAAATATATAAATTCTTATTTTTTATTTTATTATTTTACATTAATTTACATTACTTGATATGTTATAAGTAGTCCCTATTACTGGTGGATATTCATCTTCACTAATTAATGCCTTAGCTCCAACAAAAACAATAGATAATATTAAAACTATCCCCAATACTTTTGAAAATCTTTTTCTCATGTTATCCCCTCCGTAATTATACATAAAAAAACTTTTATGTATTTTTTTGTCTCACAACATCATATAACATTTTTTTACCTGATTCAATGTCGTTATTTTCTATTTTCAAAAGAGCTAGCTTTATATATATATCTAAAACCTCTCTTTTTTCTTTTCTATCTCCAAATCTCTCTAAAATATCTTCATATATTTTTTCTAGTAACTTATTATCTTTTTTATACTTATAAATTTTTTCAAAAAATAAATATCCTTTCAGTATATATTCTTCATCATTAAATTCGTAGGCTAAATCTAATCCATTTTTTATTAATTCTTCTGCTTTTTCATATTTACTTTCTTTCATATAAATTTCAGCTTTGTAT
>NZ_JBHWAB010000001.1:3977500-3979338 GCF_042688525.2 Haloimpatiens myeolchijeotgali | reverse complement strand
AGATATGATTTACTAGCTCAGTTGGTAGAGCACATGACTTTTAATCATGGTGTCCGGGGTTCGATTCCCCGGTAGATCACCAAAAGACATTCCAATAGGAATGTCTTTTTTATTATATTAAAATAAATAATATTTAAAATAAAAGTATAATATTTTTTTACATAATGATATAATTTTAAACATAAAGAAAATATATAATGACAAATTGTTGAAAAAATATTTATAATTAATATTGTAAAAAGGAGAGTAATAGTATGGAGTGTATACAATTAAATCCTATTGGTCATATAAGATCGCCATTTAAAGAAATTCATCAAATTCCTCCTCAAAGTATATATGCTAAGGATAAGAAAGCTATAATAAAAATAAAAGATCAATATAAAGAAGGGTTAAGAGATTTGGATAAACTTTCATACATAGAGATTATATTTTATTTCCATAAGTCTGAAAATTTTGAACTTATAACTAAGACTCCGTGGAGTAAAGAAAAAAAAGGTGTATTTTCTACTAGATCACCTAAAAGACCTAATCCAATAGGAATATCAATTGTAAAACTATTAGAAATAGGAGAGGATGAAATAATAGTTGAAGGAGTTGATATGTTAGATGGCACACCTGTATTGGACATAAAACCATATAATTCAAATTTAAATCCAGATGAGTTAAAATAATATTTTTTATAAATTTTAAAATAATAATAAAGGGAGGATAACAATGAAAGATATTATAATAACTATTATAATAACTATAATATTTTTAATAATATTTTCATTATATGGTGTAGGAATAGTGTCAGCTGTAGCTAGTACAAATATGTTTGTAATGTTATTAATAATTATACTTTTTATAGCTTTAATAGCAACATTAATTTATGTTATGATAAGAAGAATAAAAGAAATTAAGGAGGAAGATAAGGATGATATTAGTAAATACTGATTATATAAGTGGGAAAAAAATTGAAACACTATCCATTGTTAAGGGATCAACAGTTAGATCAAAGAATGTAGGAAAAGATATTATGAGTGGATTAAAGACATTAGTTGGAGGAGAAATACAAGCTTATAAAGAAATGATGGATGAAGCTAGAGCTATTGCTTCAAAACGTATGGTAGAAGAAGCAGAATCTTTAGGGGCAGATGCTGTAATAAATATAAGATATGCAACAAGTGCTATTATGCAAGGTTCAGCTGAAGTTATAGCTTATGGTACAGCTGTAAAGATTGTTGAATAATTCAAAAATAAAGGCGGCTACTAAGAAATATTAGTATTCTTAATGTAGCCTTTTTTATTTTTTATTATGATTTTAAATAAATATGTTGGGATAAATTCTAATAAATTTCACATATAGTAATATACATGTTATTATATATAATGTGTTAAAAATATAATAAAAGGAGAATTTTTATATGAGTGATAAGGTATTAGCAGTTGTAAATGGAGTAGAAATAAAAGAGATGGATTTGCAAAATGCTTTAGCAAGAGTTCCTGCAAATCAAAGAAATTATTATGCATCAGAAGCAGGAAAAAAACAATTATTAGAACAAATGATATCTTTTGAATTAATTTATAGTGATGCAAAACAAAAAGAGGAAGACAAAGATGAAATATTCCAAAAACAATTAGAGCTTATAAAAAAAGATGCTTTAATTCAATATTCAGTGCAAAAAATATTAAAAGATGTAAAAGTAGAAGAATCAGAAGTAAAAGATTATTATGAAACAAATAAGGAACAATTTAAAACACCACCAACTGTAACAGCAAAACATATATTAGTAGATTCAGAAGAAGAAGCTAAAAAGATAGCAGAAGAAATTAAAAATGGATTATCTTTTGAAGAT
>NZ_JBHWAB010000001.1:3955000-3972500 GCF_042688525.2 Haloimpatiens myeolchijeotgali | reverse complement strand
CAAGTGGAGCAGGGACGAAAGTCGGGCTTAGTGATCCGGTGGTTCCTCGTGGGAGGGCCATCGCTCAACGGATAAAAGCTACCTCGGGGATAACAGGCTGATCTCCCCCAAGAGTCCACATCGACGGGGAGGTTTGGCACCTCGATGTCGGCTCGTCACATCCTGGGGCTGAAGTCGGTCCCAAGGGTTGGGCTGTTCGCCCATTAAAGTGGCACGCGAGCTGGGTTCAGAACGTCGTGAGACAGTTCGGTCCCTTTCCGTCGCGGGCGTAGGAAATTTGAGAGGAGCTGTCCTTAGTACGAGAGGACCGGGATGGACCAACCTCTGGTGCACCAGTTGTCATGCCAATGGCATAGCTGGGTAGCTATGTTGGGACGGGATAAACGCTGAAAGCATCTAAGCGTGAAGCCCACCTCAAGATTAGATTTCCCATAGCGTAAGCTAGTAAGACTCCTGGAAGACTACCAGGTTGATAGGTCAGAGGTGTAAGCGTGGTAACATGTTAAGCTGACTGATACTAATAAGTCGAGGGCTTGACCAAATAATTAACACTGTGCAATTTTGAAAGAACAATAATCTGGTGATTATGGCTCAAAGGTAACACCCCTTCCCATTCCGAACAGGACGGTTAAGCTTTGAAGCGCCGATGGTACTGCAGGGGAAGCCCTGTGGAAGAGTAGGTCGTCGCCAGGTAAGATATGATTTACTAGCTCAGTTGGTAGAGCACATGACTTTTAATCATGGTGTCCGGGGTTCGATTCCCCGGTAGATCACCAAAAAACATCACTTTTTAAGTGGTGTTTTTTTATTTAGGAAATTATAAATTTTTTTAAGAATTCATCAGTTTAAAGTTAAGTAAATTCAATTGATGACAAGTTTATGTAAATTAGAAAACCACCAGCTAAGCTGATGGTTTTTTATTTAAAAGTTATAAATTGCAAAATCATATAATTTGATATGATTTGATAATTTGTTTAAAATATTTTAAGGCTTTTTTGATACATTCATCTATTGTATCACTGGAATTATGATTTAATAAATTATTTAATATGCTTTGATAAATTAATATAGTCATTTCATTAATTTCTTTTAAATTTTCATGAATAATATACCCATCATTTGCACAATCTTTTAATATAGATAAAGCTCTTTCATAAATAGTATTACCTAATAACATTTTATTTAGATCAGTAGTTGCATTATCTAGTTCATCAGGGAAAATAGAATAATATTCTTTAATAGTTGAATTTAATGAATTACTAAATTTAGAAAAAAATATTAAATTATAAATTTTAGGGTTATTAAAAGAATAATAACAAAAACATTCCCAGATTGCAAAGTATCTTTCTAAAGAATTATGTGTATTTTTTATATACTTATGTAAATTTTTAGTATAATCTTTAAGATACTTCATAGAAGAAAATAGAATCAAATGATCTAAATTTTTAAAATAGTTATATAGTGTTGAACTATTATAACCAGCTATATCAGCTACTTTTCGAATTGTAACATTTTCTAGTCCATCATTTTCTATGATTTGATTTGTAGCATCAATAAAATACCCCATAATTCGTCTTTTTTGTAATAATTTTTTGTCCATATGTAATCACCTTGTTAAAAAAATTAGTATTTCAAACAATTTATTATAACATAGTATTAAACAAAATGAAAATTAAAATTATCATATAATTTAAAAAAAAATAACTATTTAAAAAACTAATCATGATTATAGAATAATCAAATTGTTAATATAATCATAAGTATGTTATAATCTAAACAATAAAAAGTAACAAATAGTAATGGAAAGTAACAAATAATTTTTTTATAGTGATTGCATTCTAAAAGAATTAAGTTTTGTGGACTAAATGTAAACGATTATACTGTTTGTTATAATGAAAGGAGTGCAAAAAAATGAAATTGGAAATAGGCAATTTTTATGTTAAAGATGTAATCTTTGGCGATAAGACATTTTATAAAGATGGAATATTGACAATAAATAAACAAGAAGCTTTAGATTTTGTATTTGAAGATGAACATATTGTAGAAGCTGATTTAATGATAGTTAAACCAGGTGATAAAGTTCGTTTAGTACCAGTAAAAGAAGCTATCGAACCAAGAATAAAAATAAATGGTGATACATTATTTCCAGGTTATACTGGAGAACTTTCCCAAGCAGGGAATGGAAGAACACATGCCCTTAAAGGTACTTCAGTATTAGTAGTAGGTAGACACTGGGGTGGCTTCCAGGATGGATTAATAGATATGAGTGGGGAAGGAGCTAAATACACATATTTTTCACAGTTAAAAAACATAGTACTTGTTGGAGATACTGATGAAGAGTTTGAAAAAAGAGAACAACAAAAGAAAAATAGGGCTTTAAGACAGGCAGGACATAAATTAGCTGAATTTATTGCACAATGTGTAAAGGATTTAGAACCAGAGGAAATAGAAACATATGAATTGGAAGCAGTAACAAAAAGGAATGAAGAAATAAAAAAATTACCAAGTGTTGTATATGTAATGCAGCCTCAATCTCAAATGGAAGACTTAGGATATAATGACTTGCTATATGGATGGGATACAAATAGAATGGTTCCTACATTTATGAATCCTAATGAGGTTTTAGATGGAGCAATTATTTCAGGTAGCTTTATGCCATGTTCATCAAAATGGTCAACTTATGATTTCCAAAACTGTCCAACAATAAAAAGATTATATAAAGAACATGGAAAAACTATTAATTTCTTAGGTGTTATTATGTCAAATCTTAATGTTGCACTTGAACAAAAAGAAAGAGCAGCTTTATTTGTAGCACAAATGGCTAAATCTTTAGGTGCAGATGGAGCTATAGTAGCAGAAGAGGGTTATGGAAATCCAGATGCAGACTTTATAGCTTGTGTTGTTGCATTAGAAGATGCAGGAGTGAAAACAATAGGTATAACAAATGAATGTACAGGTAGAGATGGAAATTCTCAACCATTAGTAACTCTAGATGAAAAAGCAAATGCAATTGTTTCATGTGGTAATGTTTCGGAACTTATAGAATTACCTCCTATGGAAACTGTTATTGGAGAGTTAGAAGCTTTAGCAAGAGATGGACTTTCAGGAGGATGGGCTGGAGATGAAATTTTAGGACCTTCAGTTAAACCAGATGGATCAATTGTTATGGAAAATAATGCTATGTTCTGTGGAGATCAAGTAATTGGATGGTCACCTAAGACAATGAAAGAATTCTAGGGAGGTGTTATAGATGAAAAAGGCAATAATGTATTTAAATCAATTCTTTGGACAAATCGGTGGAGAAGATAAGGCTGATTTTGAACCAATAATAAAAGAAGGATTAGTAGGACCTGCAATGCAGTTAAATAAAGAATTAAATGCAGAAGTTACTCATACTATAATATGCGGAGATAACTTTATAGGATCTAATAAAGATGAAGCTGTAAAAAGAATAATAGAAGGATTAGAAGGTTTAGAGTTTGACATTTTCTTTGCTGGACCAGCATTCCAAGCAGGTAGATATGGAGCTGCTTGTGGTCATATTTGTAAAGCGGTAAAAGAAAAATTTAATGTACCAGTAATAACTTCTATGCATATAGAAAATCCTGGTGTTGAGATGTTTAGAAAAGAAATGTATATATTTAAAGGTGGACATAGTGCAGCTAAGATGAGATCAGATATAAAATCTATGGCTAAATTTGGTAATAAAATATTAGAAGGAGAAAAACTTCTAAGTGCTGAAGAGGAAGGATATTACGGAAGAGGTATAAGACATCAGGTTTGGCTTGAAGATGGTAAGCCAGCAGCTGATAGAGTTGTTGAAATGCTTCTTAAGAAGTTAAATGGAGAAGAGTTTGTATCAGAACTTCCAATTCCTAAGTTAGATAGAGTACCTATAGCACCTGCTATAAAAGATTTAAGTAAAGCTAAAATAGCTCTTGTTAATACAGGTGGTATAGTGCCTGTTGATAATCCAGATAGAATTCAATCAGCTTCAGCTACTAGATGGGGAAGATATAATATTGCAGGTGTAGACGATTTAGAGGGTGGAGTATATAAGACAATTCATGCAGGATTTGATCCAGCAGCAGCAGATGCAGATCCAGATGTTATAGCTCCAATAGATGCACTTAGAGAATATGAAAAAGAAGGAAAAATAGGAAGCCTTCATGATTATTTCTATACAACAGTTGGAACAGGAACTACTCAAGCAGAAGCAGCAAGAATGGCTAAAGAAATTGTAGAATATTTAAGAGAAGATAATGTAGATGGAGTTATAATGGTTTCTACATGAGGAACTTGTACACGTTGCGGTGCAACGATGGTTAAAGAAATTGAAAGAGCAGGTTTCACAATAGTTCAAATGGCTAATCTAATTCCAGTTGCTAAAACAGTAGGTTCTAATAGAATTGTACCAACAATATCAATACCATATCCATTAGGAGATCCGGCAACTACAAAGGAAGAACAATGGAAATTACGTTATTACAGAGTCGGAGTTGCATTAGATTCTCTTACTACAGATATTGATGAACAAACAGTTTTTAAAGTAAAATTTTAACAATATTCTCTCGCCTAATAAGGCGAGAGAACATTATAAGAAATCCAAACTTTAAGAAAGAAGGGAGGAGTCTTATAGGTAGAACTTACTGAATGTTTACAAAATAGTTTTGCACTATAAGGAAAATATATGATAGAAAAACAAAAGGATAATAAAGTATTTTATATATCATTAATAATAACTTTTGCCATAGTTTTATGGGGTATTGTGTTTAAAGAACATTTTAACAATTTTGCAAATACACTATATGATTTCTTATCTGTTAATTTTGGTTGGACATATCTTTTGTCAATGTTAATTTTCGTAATATTTGCATTAATATTAGCTTTTAGTAAATATGGGAAAATAAAACTTGGTCCAGATGACTCAAAGCCAGAGTTTAGTACCACTTCTTGGTTTGCAATGTTATTTGGAGCTGGCATGGGTATAGGATTAGTATTTTGGGGTGTAGCAGAACCATTAGCTCATTTTTCAACACCACCAGTAGGCATACAGCCAGGAACTTCAGAAGCAGCCGAGTTTGCATTAAAAGCATCTTTTAAGCATTGGGGATTTCATCCTTGGGCAAATTACAGCATAATAGGCTTAGCTCTTGCATATTTCCAATTTAGAAAAAATAAACCAGGATTAATAAGTAGTATATTTACACCATTATTAGGTGAAGAAGGAGTAAAAGGACCCATAGGAAAATTAATAGATGTACTTGCAGTCTTTGCTACAGTAGCAGGTGTTGCTACATCATTAGGAATGGGAACATTACAGATAAATGGAGGACTTAATTATTTATTTAAAATACCAGAAACTCAGTTAGTTCAAGTAATTATAATAGGTATTGTTACAGTAATATTCATATGGACTGCTGTTAGTGGAATTGAAAAGGGAATAAAATTACTTTCTGACATTAACTTGTGGGCAGCAGGTATATTAGTAATTGGAGCTTTTTTAGTAGGACCTAAAATAACAATATTAAATTCATTCGTTAATAGTTTTGGAGATTATCTAAATACTTTTGTATATGATAGTTTAAATATAAAAGCTTTTGGGGATAATACATGGATAAGCGGTTGGACAGTATTTTATTGGGCTTGGTGGATAGCATGGGCTCCATTCGTTGGTTCGTTTATTGCACGTATTTCAAAAGGTAGAACAATTAGAGAATTTGTGATGGGCGTTATAATTGCACCATCATTGGCATCTTTCGTATGGTTCTCAATATTTGGAACACTAGGTATAAATCTTGGAATTACTAAAAAATTAAGTTTAAGTGCACTTCAATCAGTTAAGACAGAAACTGCACTATTCGTTGTAATGAAAAATTATCCGCTTGGAACAATTCTTTCGATAATAGCAATATTCTTATTATGTACATTCTTTATTACATCAGCTAATTCAGCAACATTTGTTTTAGGAATGTTTACATCAGAAGGAAATTTAAATCCAAGTAATAAAAAGAAAATATTATGGGGACTTGTTCAATCATTACTTGCAACAGCACTTTTACTTGCAGGTGGATTGAAGGCATTACAAACAGCTTCAGTAGCAGCAGCGTTTCCATTTATTTTTGTTATGATATTTGCTTGTATTTCTTTAGTTAAAGCTTTAAGAGAAGAAAAGATTTAAATAAATACAAGTGAAGATTTAATTATAGTTAATGAACTACTTTAAAATAAATAAAATTTCCCTAAAAAATTCAGCGATACACCTAAGCTTTTGCTTAGGTGTATATTTTTTATGTAATAAGTATAAATTAGTATACGAAGTATATTATATAAATGTATTTTATTATTATTATCATTGATAAATTTTAGATAATTTCTTAAAATAAGTATATAAGTATAATGGGTACTTTATGCTTTCATAATTTTAGAATGTAGAAAAAAGGGGGGACATCGATTGAGTGAGGTATTTTCTAATTCAGTTTTTGCTCAAAAGGTAAATGGTATAGTAGATTATTTTTCTTATGATAATCTTAAAATAGTTGCAATAGCAATTTTAATATTCCTATTTTTTATATTACTTAGAAAATTTTTTACAAAATATATTTTTAAGTTAATATTAAAAATTTTAAGCAGGACTAAGACAAAGTTAAATACTAAGATGTTTTTAGCTTTTCAGAAACCTCTTAATCTATTTTTTATAGTTCTTGGTTTATATACATCTATAGTATATTTAAGAATAAAAATATTAGGAAGTAAGTATATAGCATCAGTATTTTTACAAAACTTTTTTAGTTCTGCAGTTATAATACTTATTGCATGGGGATGTTATAATTTAACGAATACGTCATCTGTATTATTTGAAAAAATGCAGAAAAAATTTGATATTAACATGGATAAGATATTATTTCCTTTTATTGCAAAAGTAATTAGATTTATAATAGTAGCTTTTGCAGCAATTATAGTAATTGAGAAATGGGGATATGATATTCAGGGATTTATAGCAGGTCTTGGTCTTGGTGGTCTTGCATTTGCATTAGCAGCTAAAGATACTGCAGCTAATATTGTTGGAGGGATAATTATTTTATTAGATAAGCCTTTTAATATTGGTGATTGGATAAAAACTACAAGTGTAGAAGGAACTATAGAAGATATATCTTTTAGAAGTACTAAAATAAGAAATTTTGAAAAAGGATTAGTTACAGTTCCAAATTCAACACTTGCAAATGAGCCAATAACTAATTGGAGTAGAAGAGGTAATAGAAGAATAAATTTTAATATAGGTGTTACTTATGATACTCCAAGTTATAAGATCAAAAAGTGTGTAGAAGAAATGAAAGAAATGCTGAAAAAACATGAAGATGTAAGTAAAGAAACAATATTGGTTAATTTTAATAAATTTAATGATAGTAGTTTAGATATATTATTATACTTTTTTGTTAATACTTCTGAATTAGCTAAATACCTAGAAATTAAAGAAAATATAAATTTTAAAATTATGGAAATATTTGAAAAAGAGCAAGTATCTATGGCTTTCCCAAGTACTAGTATATATGTAGAGACTCCTATTAATGTGAAAGGAAATATTAATGAAAAAAATAAATTTATTGATAAAAATAGCTAAAGATAAATTTTATTCAAAATTTACAAAAGAGGTGACAAGATGAAAAAAAACTTGAGAAGTATTTTAATTTTTATAATTGCTACTATTTTATTTAATTTTAATAATATAGTATTAGCACAAAATTATACTAGAATATGGGGAAATAATAGGTATTTAACTTCTGTACAAATTTCTCAAAATGGTTGGGATAAGTCGGATGTAGTAATTTTAGCAACAGGAGATGACTTTCCAGATGCACTTTGTGCTACACCATTAGCTAAAAAATATAATTCTCCTATTTTACTAAATGGTAAAACTAAATTAGATTCTAATGTAAAAAACGAAATAGTTAGATTAGGTACTAAAAAAGTATATATAATAGGCGGTAAGGGAGCTATATCTGATAATATTAAAAATGAAATAAGTGCACTTGGAATAACTTGTGAAAGAATAGAAGGTAAAAATAGATATGAAACTTCTGTAAAAATAGCCCAAAAATTAGGTGCAAGTTCAGAAGTGGTTGTTTCTACAGGTAGAAATTTCCCAGATGCACTTTCAATGGGTGCTGTTGCTTCAATTAAGCATATGCCTATATTGTTATGTGATACTAATAATATAGATAATTATTTAAAAGAATATTTATTACAAAATACTGAGGTAAATAAAACTTATATATTAGGTGGACCTAAAGTAATAAGTAGTCAAGTTGAAAATAATTTTCATAACCCTGAAAGAATTTATGGAAGCAATAGATATGAAACTAATATAAAAATAATAAATAGGTTTTCTAGTGAAATAAATAGCTATAGTAAAGTATATGTTGCTTCAGGAAATAATTTTCCAGATGCACTTGCAGGTTCATCATTAGCATCTAAAAATTCATCTATAGTTGTTTTAACAGATAATAATCCAACTGTAGATATACGTAAGTTTATACAAAACGAGAAACAATCTAATGTAAATATTTATATACTTGGTGGAGAAGGAGCAGTATCAAGTAGTGCTCTGACTAAGATTTTTTATAATAGTTTATATACTATTTCTAATGAAAAGACTTTCCAAATGAAACAGGTAATTACTGTTACTAATAATAGTGAAACCAATATTAATAGTGTTACTATAAAAGATAACATAGGTAAAATAAATAACTCTCCTTATCAGAAGGATGAAAAATTAAGTGTTAATGGTAATGGCATAAGTATTATTAATAATGCTTACGGAGAAAAAGAAGGAAAGATTTATATTCCAAGTCTAAAAAGTGGACAAAGTATGAAGTATGAAGTAGTAAGAACTTTTAAGCAAGGAACACTAAAGTATAATGGAGATCTTTCACAAACTTCTGGAAATTACAGTTCTTTTAATAATTATGCAAAGTATACTTCACCAGAGAAAAAAATAGAAAGTAATAATAGTTCAATAATAAGTAAATCAAAAGAAGTTGTGGGTTCAGAAAATAATCCTTATATGAAAGCTAAAAAGATATTCGAATATGTAAATACTACATTAAGTTATGATATTTGGGAAGGAAATAAAGGAGCATTAAATGCATTAAAGACAAAGGCAGGAGTATGTGAAGACTATGCAGATTTGTTTGTTGCTATGTGTAGAGCTCAAAGAATTCCTGCAAGAGTTGTTTACGGTTATTGGATTCAAGATGATAGTTTAGATAAACCTTTATTAGTAAATTCTTATGGACATGCTTGGGCAGAGTTTTATATACCAGAGTATGGATGGATAGTTGTGGAACCTACATTTATATATTATTTGAATGGAAAACAAGTACCAGCATATAATCAATTTGCTAAATTACCTAAGGCAGGACATTTTATTGAAGGATATGCTCGTAATACTAGTCTTACATATTCTTGGATTGGATATGAAAAGCCAAAGATAACAAAGGATATTTATATAACAGAAATTAAATAAGTGTATGATATGGGGCTGTCGCATTAAGAAATTTATATACAATATATTGTTTTTCAATTTTTAAATCAACACAATGTATTGTAGGATTTACTTTTAGTGCGACAGCCCCATTATTTAATTTAAGTAAGTATAAAGTTTTAATGAAGTTTATTACTTGAAAAAGTAGTAAATTGAATATAATACAAACAGATGTCTTTATGTTTGTTAGAGAAGGAAATACTAAAACAATTATAGAATACAACAGATAGTATGAAGAGAATTTTTTGAATTTTCTATAAGGAGATGACAGTATGAATGAAATTCAATTATTAAAAACATTGTGTACATCGCATGCTCCAAGTGGGCGAGAAAACTGGATTCATAATAAAATAGAAGAGGCTTTTGAAGAGTATGGAGAAGTAAAGTATGGGAAATTAAATAACATTTACATACACAAAACAGGTAAGGGTAATAAAAGTATAATGCTCATGGGACATGCTGATGAAGTATTTTTAATGATAACAGAAATATGTGAAAAAGGATTTTTAAAATTTCAGCCTAAAGGAATAGATCCAAAGACATTAGTTTCTCAAGAAGTAATAGTACATGGAAAAGAAGATATAGAAGGAATTATAGGTATCAAACCTCCACATCTTATGAATGAAGATGAAAGGAGCAAAGCAGTAGATGCAGATAAACTTATGATTGATACTGGCTATAGTACAGAAAAGTTAAAAAAAATTGTTAATGTAGGTGATTTTGTAACATTAAAAAGAGATTTTTATGAACTTTTAAATAATAATGTAACTTGTAAAGCAATAGATGATAGAGCAGCTATTGTTTCTATGTATAGTTGTGCAAAAGAACTTGAAAATATTCAGCATGATTTAGATGTGTATTTTGTATGTTCTTGTCAAGAAGAAGTAGGTCATAGAGGTGCTAAAATGGCAAGTTATGATATAAAACCAGATATGGCTATTGCTATTGATGTAACTTTTGATAATGGACCAATGGGAGAAAAGCATAAAGAAAATAAAATTGGTGGAGGACCAGTTATATGTATAGGACCTAATATTCATCCTAAATTTAGAAAAAGAATTATGGATACAGCCAATAAATATGATATATCTTATAACGTAGAAGTAGAACCAGGGAATACAGGTACTGATGCTTGGGATATTCAAATAACAAGAGGAGGAATACCTACTTTGTTAATATCAATTCCAGAAAAATATATGCATACTTCTGTAGAAGTTGCTAATATGGGTGATATTAAAAATACAGGAAAATTAATTGCTAAATTTATAGAAGAAATTAAAGAGGATGAAGTGGAGGAATTATTATGCTTCTAGAAAAATTATGTAATGCAGTAGGACCTTCAGGATATGAAGGAGATGTTAGAAGAATAATAAAAGAAGAGATAAAAGATTATGTTGATGAAATAAAAATAGATGTAATGGGAAATATTATAGCTCACAAAAAAGGAAAAGGTAAAAAAGTAGTAGTTGATGCTCATATGGATGAAGTAGGTTTTATAATTACAGGATATAATGAAGATGGAACTTTGAAATTTTCAGCTCTTGGAGGTATAAATGCTAAAATAATACCTTCTAAAGTAGTACTTATTGGAGAAGATAAGATTCCTGGAGTTATAGGTCTTAAACCAATACATCTTCAAAGTAAAGATGAAAGAAAAAAAGCAATAAGCTATGATGAGTGTTGTATTGACATTGGTTCTAATAATAAAAATCAAACAAAAAAATTAGTAGCTCTAGGAGAGTATGCTATATTTGATACAAAATTTAGTTATTACGGAGAAGGTATGATCAAGGGTAAAGCCTTTGATGATAGAATGGGTTGTGCGGTTCTTATAGAAATATTAAAAGAAAATTATAATTGTGACTTATATGGAGTATTTAATGTTCAAGAAGAGGTAGGAGAAAGAGGTGCTTTTGTTTCAGCATATAATATTCAACCTGATATTGGAATTGCTCTGGAAGGAACTATATGTGCGGATATGCCAGGTGTACCAAAGTATTTACGTGCTACAGAAATAGGAAAAGGACCTGCTATATCTATAATGGATAGGACAAGTATTTTTGATAGTGATATAACAAAGGATATTATAAAGGCTGCAGAAGAAAACAACATATTATATCAGAAAAGAAGAGCTATTGCAGGAGGAAATGATGCTGGAGCTATTCATACTGTAGGTAATGGAGCTAAAGTAGCTACTGTATCAGTACCTTGCAGATATATTCACTCTTCTATTTCATCAACAAGTTTAGATGATTATGAAAATACAGTAAAACTAATGAAAGAATATTTAAAAACTCTATAAGAGCTGTTGATAACTTTGGAAGATATTAAGGATTTAAGGATAACATGTGGATAGTTTAATAACTTTTTTATAGTGCTGTGGATAAATTAGATTGGAGGAATTAATGTGGATAATATTTTATATAAATTAATAAATGCTTTTGGTGGTAGTGGACATGAAAATGAGGTTAGAGAAATTATAAAGGAAGAAATTAAAGATGTAAAATGTGAAATCAGACAAGATAAACTTGGAAATTTAATTGTTAAGATGGGGCAGGGTAGTGAAAAAATTATGGTTTGTGCTCATATGGATACAGTAGGATTTATGACAACGTATATACAGGATGATGGATTTTTAAGAGTAGGTAAAGTGGGAGAAGTTGATTTTAAAAACTCAATAAATAATATTGTTAGGTTTGAAAGTGGATTAAAAGGTAAACTATGTGCAAGCAAGAATAATCCAGAAGAAAGAGATTTATTTATAGACTTATGTATGGAAAATAGAGAAGAGGTACTTAAAGAAATTAAAGAAGGAGATGTAGCTTGTTTAAGTGGAGAAATTTTAGAGCGTAGAGAAAAAATTATAGCTTCAAATCTTGATAGAATAGGAGTTTATGTACTTTTAAAAGTTATAAAGGAAATGAAAGATCTTAATAAAGAAGTTTATTTTGTATTCTCAACACAAAAAGAACTAGGAGGTAGAGGGGCTAGAGCTGCAGCTTTTGCAATAGAACCTGACTACTGTATAGTATTGGATTGTGAAGATGCAGATGATACTGCTTCAGGGGATAATAAAGTAAGACTTGGTAATGGACCGGTAGTTAGTATTATGGATAGAACTTTAATAATAGATAATGAAATAAAGAAAATAATAGATGATGCAGCAGAAAAGGCAAAGGTTAAAATTCAGTATAATGTTTCTAAAAGCAGTACTGATGGGGGATGTATACACAAAGAAGTAGGAGGAATTAAAACAGGAGTTATTTCAATACCTTGTAGATACAAATATACTTCAAGTGAAGTAATTCATATGAAGGATATTAAAGATACTATAGAATTAATAAATACAATTTTATTATAATTAGAAGAAGTTATTACATTAATGTAACCAAGTTGAGGGAGATTTTATAAAGTTAAATTTAAGATAGGGGATGTCGCACTAAGAGTAAATACTGCTGATTTTAAATTTGAAAAACAATATATTATATGTAGATTTCTTAATGCGACAACTCCGTTTATTTATGTGGTTGACATTGACATGTGTAAATTAGTTAAATTATATGATAGTGGAAAATAGTGAATTACTAGATTATAGATTCTAAAGAAAGCATTTTGCTTTTAGGTAATTTTTTTTAGAGATAAGCCACATAATACAAGTAATAAAATACTCATTAATAAAAATGAATTACCTATTCCAATGCTATTATACAAAGGACTAGCAGATAAAATACCGATGATAGAAAATAGAGTTAACAACATTTTATATGAAGAAAAAATTCGTCCTAGATATTCCTTAGGAATATTTTTTTGTATTATAGTTTTACAATATATACTTTGAATACTTTCACATAAGCCCAACACTATAAGTATGCTTAAGGTAATTACGTAATTGTGTGAATAACCAAATATAATATATGAGATGCTTATTATTCCAGTGGATAGTAAGAAAATTAAAATATCCTTATGTTTAGATAATAGTTTTATTAAAAAGGGTACTAAAAGACCGCCTAGAGCCAAAGAATAATTAAAATATATTATTCCTTCTGCATTTAGATTCAAAAGTACATCTGACACAGCTACCTTGTAAATTTCATAAAATCTACCCAATATAGCATAAATAGATACAATTGAAAAGATTAATTTAACATTTTTATAATGGTATAAAATTTTAAGACCTTCAATTCCACTTTTAAAAATATCTATTTTCCTTTGTCTTTGTATTGTTTTTTGATGGTTATATTTTATAAATGTAAATAGAATACCTGCTGTTAAAAAGCTCAAAGAATTAATTATAAATAAAGTTTTAATTCCTAAAAATTTATATATAATCCCACCTAATGCAGGAGATAGAAAAATACTTATGGATCCTAAAAACGAGAATATAGAATTACAATATGCCAGATCATTTTTTAAAACTAGATGTGGAAATATAGCATTTTCAGAACACATATCAATATCGTTAAGTGATTGAAGAAGAAAAGCAATAATGAAAGCAATCCACAAATTTTTTTCATTTACAAATATTAATGAGAAAGCAATTGGTACACTAATCAAATTAGAATATATAATTATTTTTCTTTTATTATACTCATCTGCAATAACTCCTGATAAATATTGGACAGGAATTCTTAAAATACCACGAGATAACCACATAAGTGCTATGGAATTTATAGAGTTTGTAATGTTGTAAAGATAAATTGTTAAACCTATGTTGTACAAAAAGTCTCCAATACATGATATGAATGATCCGATACTTAATAACATAAAATTTTTATTTCTTAAAGTCTTGTTGATAATGAACACCTCCAAAGTATCAATGTATATATAATTATACAAGGAATATATTTACAAAAACAGTCTATAATTTTCTATATATTTTATGTTATAATTAAATTAGGGAAAGTATATAATTAATTCATAGTTAATTTCATTAGTATGAATTAGTGAAAGGAGAACAATGATGGATAAGTTATACATTAAATTATTAGATAAAAATGCAAAACTTCCAGAATATGCTCATGAAGGAGATGCAGGATTAGATTTATTTTCTATAGATGAAATTGAAATTTTGCCAGGAGAGTCAAAACTTATTCATACAGGTATTAGTATAGAGCTTCCCAAAGGAACAGAAGCGCAAATAAGACCTAGAAGTGGATTGGCTTTAAAAAATCAAATTACAGTGTTAAATACTCCAGGAACTATAGACGAAGGCTATAGGGGAGAAATTGGGGTAATATTAATTAATCATGGGAAAAATACATTTAGTGTAGAAAAAGGAATGAAAATAGCTCAAATGGTTATTAAGCCTGTATTAGTTGTGCAAGTACAAAAAGTAGATGAACTTTCTTCTACAGAAAGAGGAGAAGGCGGATTTGGTTCAACGGGAGTTTAAAGAAAATTAAACGTACATAATATAAGAAGGTGAAATGTTATGAAACATAAAATACTTCAATTATTAAAAGGTTCTGGAGATAAATTTATTTCTGGACAAAAAATAAGTGATGAATTAGGAGTAACTCGAACTGCTATATGGAAATACATAAATCAAATAAAAGAAGATGGATATCAAATAGAATCTATATCTAGAAAAGGTTATAGGATAATATCTTCTCCAGATATACTTACACAAGAAGAAATAGTTGATAAATTAGATACAAAAGTTATAGGTAAAAATATAGTCCATTTTGATACAATTGATTCAACTAACATAAAGGCTAAAGAGATAGCAGCTAATGGAGAAAAAGAAGGAACTGTAGTTATATCAGAAGAGCAGACTGCTGGTAAAGGAAGATTAGGTAGAAACTGGACGTCACCTAAAAATAAAGGTATATGGATGTCAGTAATTTTAAGACCAGATATAGATCCTATGAGAGTTTGTATGGTTACTCAAGTAGCAGCTGCAGCTGCAGTAAAAGCTATATGTGAGATGGGGATAGATGCAAAGATCAAATGGCCTAATGATATAGTAGTAAACAATAAAAAAATATGTGGTATTCTTACAGAAATGAGCGGAGAGTTAGATAAGATAAATTATGTAGTAATGGGTATGGGTATAAATGTAAATTTAGATGAAGAAGATTATCCAATAGAGCTTAGAGATATAGCAACGTCTATTAAAATAGAAGAAGGTAAAGCTATTGATAGAAAAATTTTAGTAGCTAAGATATTAAATTATTTTGAGGAATTATATAATAGCTTTGTCAGAGAAGAAGATATAGAAAAATCTCTAGAAGTGTGTAGAGAAAAGTCAATACTATTAGGAAAAGAAATTCAGCTTATAGGAAAAAATGAGGTGAAAAAAGCTAAAGCTATAAACATAGATAGAGAGGGAAGATTAATTGTAAGACTAAAAAATGGAAAGGAAGAAGCAATTATTTCAGGAGAAGTTTCTATTAGAGGATTATATGGATATGTAGATTAGATAACATAGCTTAGGTAAAAATATATATTAATATATGAAAATAAACCACAGCATAATTTTAAATTATATTGTGGTTTATTTTTTAAATAATTCAACTTTCGCAGGTAAAAAATAGCCGCTACGGGAAATGATATCTTGCTCAGAAACCTTTCACTTCAGTAACAAGTTCTAAGCTTTACTCATATTGAAAAAAGATTTTTTAATTAATATTCCGTAGGAATCAGTAATTAAAAAATAACTTTTTTCAAATTCGTAAAGCTAAGAACTTGTAAACTTTGTTCAAATGTTTCTTACGCAATATATCATTTCCCTTCGCTAGACAGTATTTTTGTACTGCGAAAGTTGAGTTATATAATTTATAAGACTTTATGTAAAACTTTTTGGCCTTGTATTTTAGAAATTACGAAAAATATTTTTACAAAGAAATTGAAGCATCTTGTGGATGAGGTAGCTCATTATTTAATACTTTTTTTAATTTTTGCCAATCTTCTTCGTAAGTCTTTTTAAATTCTTCTTTTCTATTATATGTTAAAGATGAAGGATGATACATTGGGAAAATATATTTACCTAATTCTTCATTAAAATATAATTGCCCGTGACATAAACCTATATTTTTATAGTTGGTAAATCTTTTAAGAGGAACATTTCCAAGTGTTATGATTATTTTTGGATTAACAAGTTTAATTTCTTCATCTAATATGTTTCTAAATAAATTGATTTCCGAAATTTTTGGAGGCCTATTACTTATAGATTCTCTTCCAGTTTTACTTATTTTAATTTTTATTGGTCTAAAAAAACAAGTATTAGTTATTCTAATATTTTTTCTTTCTATCCCAATAGAATTTAAGTAATGTTCAAAGGCTTTTCCAGCCATACCTACAAAAGGTTTTTTCATTTCTACTTCATTTTTCCCAGGGGCTTCTCCTACAAACAGTAGATTAGATGGAACAGGACCATCACCTGTAATCCACCCTCCAATAGCATCATTTTTGTAAGTATCACTTATATCTTTTATTTTATTTTGGATTTCTTTTAAAGTCATTGTAAAATACTGTTACCAAAATCTATAAAACTGTTACTTTATTTAATTTTTTTAGCTTTGCAATGTTCTTAGTTTTGGTAACATTCTCCTTTCTTATTTATTTCATATTTTTTGAACACTGTCTTTGAAGGTTAGTTATGTATTTTCTTAGACTTGTTGATAGTTTTAGTATATAAGTTATTGATATATAGGTTAATATAAAAGTAAATTATTTAAGTCTTATTTATTATTATAATATAAAGTGAATATAATTATTTTTAGTTTTTATTATATATAAGAAATTGATTTATGGAATATAAAGGAAAAATACAGTAAGTGTTGAATACATATATATATACTCATGTTTTAAATAGATAAAGTTATATGTGATAAAGTGATTTTTAAATAAATAATGTAGTTTTATAAAAATCATCATAATATAAGTAGTAGCAAAATATAAATAGTAATAAAGTAAGTAGGTAAGTAAAATTGAAAGCATTTTATATTTAAGTGA
>NZ_JBHWAB010000001.1:3932500-3952500 GCF_042688525.2 Haloimpatiens myeolchijeotgali | reverse complement strand
AGCGGCGAGCGAACGGGAAAGAGCCCAAACCTAAGTCTTCGGATTTAGGGGTTGTGGATAGATCATAACGGTTTAGATTTTCTAATTGAAGAGAGCTGGAAAGCTCCACCACAGAAGGTAACAGTCCTGTAAGTAAAAGAAATATAAATTAGATCTACTCCAGAGTACCACGAGACACGTGAAACCTTGTGGGAAGCTGGGAGGACCACCTCCCAAGGCTAAATACTACCTAGTGACCGATAGTGAAGAAGTACCGTGAGGGAAAGGTGAAAAGAACCCCGGGAGGGGAGTGAAATAGAACCTGAAACCGTGTGCCTACAATCTGTCGAAGCACTTTATATGTGTGACGGCGTGCTTTTTGTAGAACGAGCCAGCGAGTTACGGTATGTAGCGAGGTTAAGCACCTAAGGTGTGGAGCCGCAGGGAAACCGAGTCTGAATAGGGCGTTTAGTTGCATGCTGTAGACCCGAAACCGAGTGACCTATCCATGGCCAGGTTGAAGCGGAAGTAAAATTCCGTGGAGGACCGAACCCGTTGGTGTTGAAAAACCATGGGATGAGCTGTGGATAGCGGAGAAATTCCAATCGAACTCGGAGATAGCTGGTTCTCCTCGAAATAGCTTTAGGGCTAGCGTCAGGTAATTGAGTAATGGAGGTAGAGCACTGAATAGGCTAGGGGCCATAGTGGTTACTGAACCTTATCAAACTCCGAATGCCATCTACTTGTATCCTGGCAGTCAGACTGCGAATGATAAGATCCGTGGTCAAAAGGGAAACAGCCCAGATCATCAGCTAAGGTCCCAAAGTGTAAGTTAAGTGGTAAAGGATGTGGGATTTCTAAGACAACTAGGATGTTGGCTCAGAAGCAGCCACTCATTCAAAGAGTGCGTAATAGCTCACTAGTCAAGAGATCCTGCGCCGAAAATGTCCGGGGCTCAAACTTACCACCGAAGCTATGGGCTCGAAAGAGCGGTAGAGGAGCTTCCTATATTGGCTGAAGTCGTACCGTAAGGAGCGGTGGACGATATAGGAGTGAGAATGCTGGCATAAGTAGCGACAAACAGGTGAGAATCCTGTTGGCCGAAAATCTAAGGTTTCCTGAGGAAGGCTCGTCCGCTCAGGGTTAGTCGGGACCTAAGCCGAGGCCGAAAGGCGTAGGTGATGGACAATCGGTTGATATTCCGATACCGCCATTTTCCGTTTGAGAAATGGGGTGACGCAGAAGGATAAGATGTGCGCACTGTTGGATGTGCGTCTAAGCACTTAGAGTGATTGAACAGGCAAATCCGTTCAATCTTAAGCTTGAGGTGTTATGGGGAGCGAAATTTTAGTAGCGAAGTATCTGATTCCACACTGCCAAGAAAAGCCTCTATCGAGGAAGATGGTGCCCGTACCGCAAACCGACACAGGTAGATGAGGAGAGAATCCTAAGGCCAGCGGAAGAATTGTTGTCAAGGAACTCGGCAAATTAACCCCGTAACTTAGGGAGAAGGGGTGCCTGCGAGAGCAGGCCGCAGTGAATAGGCTCAAGCAACTGTTTAGCAAAAACACAGGTCTCTGCTAAAGCGAAAGCTGATGTATAGGGGCTGACGCCTGCCCGGTGCTGGAAGGTTAAGGGGATTGGTTAGCGTAAGCGAAGCCTTGAACTTAAGCCCCAGTAAACGGCGGCCGTAACTATAACGGTCCTAAGGTAGCGAAATTCCTTGTCGGGTAAGTTCCGACCCGCACGAATGGCGTAATGATTTGAGCACTGTCTCGACAACAAATCCGGTGAAATTGTAGTGGGGGTGAAGATGCCCTCTACCCGCGATTGGACGGAAAGACCCCGTAGAGCTTTACTGTAGCTTAGCATTGAATTTCGGTATTGTCTGTACAGGATAGGTGGGAGACTTAGAAATAGGGGCGTCAGCTTCTATGGAGTCGTCCTTGGGATACCACCCTGACAGTATTGAAATTCTAACCGGAGGCCATGTATCTGGTCACGGGACATTGTTAGGTGGGCAGTTTGACTGGGGCGGTCGCCTCCTAAAATGTAACGGAGGCGCCCAAAGGTTCCCTCAGCGCAGTTGGAAATTGCGCGCAGAGTGCAAAGGCATAAGGGAGCTTGACTGCGACACATACAAGTGGAGCAGGGACGAAAGTCGGGCTTAGTGATCCGGTGGTTCCTCGTGGGAGGGCCATCGCTCAACGGATAAAAGCTACCTCGGGGATAACAGGCTGATCTCCCCCAAGAGTCCACATCGACGGGGAGGTTTGGCACCTCGATGTCGGCTCGTCACATCCTGGGGCTGAAGTCGGTCCCAAGGGTTGGGCTGTTCGCCCATTAAAGTGGCACGCGAGCTGGGTTCAGAACGTCGTGAGACAGTTCGGTCCCTTTCCGTCGCGGGCGTAGGAAATTTGAGAGGAGCTGTCCTTAGTACGAGAGGACCGGGATGGACCAACCTCTGGTGCACCAGTTGTCATGCCAATGGCATAGCTGGGTAGCTATGTTGGGACGGGATAAACGCTGAAAGCATCTAAGCGTGAAGCCCACCTCAAGATTAGATTTCCCATAGCGTAAGCTAGTAAGACTCCTGGAAGACTACCAGGTTGATAGGTCAGAGGTGTAAGCGTGGTAACATGTTAAGCTGACTGATACTAATAAGTCGAGGGCTTGACCAAATAATTAACACTGTGCAATTTTGAAAGAATAATAAATAAAAAATCTTTCAAAAAAGTATTGACAAAATGAAGAAAAAAGGTTATAATACATAACGTACTCATTTGATGAGGAAAATCTGGTGATTATGGCTCAAAGGTAACACCCCTTCCCATTCCGAACAGGACGGTTAAGCTTTGAAGCGCTGATGGTACTGCAGGGGAAGCCCTGTGGAAGAGTAGGTCGTCGCCAGGTAAGTTGAAAGTTCTATGTTGAAAAAACATAGAACTTTTTTATATGTATATATAAAATTATGATTTAATTAAAATTATAAATTCAGTATATAAAATATCTAAAACGATTTGAAATACCTTAAAATCTGTAAGTATTTTGGTTTCAATAAAAAATTAAGATTGTGAATATAACTTAAAAAAAATTTAAAAAGTATTGACATATATATAATTTGTGATATAATAATTATTGTGTTCGACAAAAAGTATATATGGCTGGATAGCTCAGTCGGTAGAGCAGAGGACTGAAAATCCTCGTGTCCCTGGTTCGATTCCTGGTCCAGCCACCAAAAAAGTTCTAGAGTATTCTAGAACTTTTTTTGTTTATGTGAGTTCAATATGGGCGCGTGCTAATGGATGAAAGTCCGATATGGGGATAATAACTTCAACTATTAGCTTAAGACAAGTGTATCCACCATGAGGTGGAATTTGAAGAAAATCGGCAGCAAAGCTATGGTTTAATGAATCTTAATTTTAATGATTTAATAAAGCGTATATTGTGAAAAGGCATTTGAACAAATTTTAGAAGTTTTTACAGCAGTCAAATGTGTTTTTAACAATATATGCTTTTATTATTATTTTTTATGAAATTTTCTTTGGTTTTTGATATACTATATAGTAGAAAAATGTATAATTTTGTAGTTTTAGGGGGTTAAATATGAATATTTTAGTTATAGATGATGAAATCAGTATTATAAATTTGATAAAAATGAATTTACAATTAGAAGGATTTAATGTGTTAACTAGCTTGATGGGAATGGAAGGAATAGAAAAATTCAAAAAACAAAAGCCTGATTTAGTTATTTTAGATGTTATGCTTCCAGATATTAGCGGACATGATGTGATACAAAAAATGCAAAAAATAAATAATGATATACCAATAATAATGTTAACAGCTAAAAGTCAAATCAATGATAGGTTGTTAGGGCTGCAATTAGGAGCTGATGATTATATAACAAAACCATTTAATAGTACAGAACTTATACTAAGAATTAAAGCTATACTTAAAAGAATTAATAAAAAGGAAAAATCAAACTGCAATATTATTGAAAAAGGTATTTTAAAAGTTTTTAAGGATGAACGAAGAGTGTTTATTAATGAAAAAGAAATAAGTTTAACATATAAAGAATTTGATAGTATACTTTTAATGATTGAAAATAGCAATAAGGTTTTTACTAGAGAACAATTACTCAATAAAGTTTGGGGATATGATTTTGAAGGTAATACTAGAGCTGTAGACATATTAATTCAGAGGTTAAGGAAAAAAATTTATCCATATAGTGAGGTTATAAAAACTGTATATGGAGTAGGGTATAAATTAGAGTTATAGAAGAGGATAGCATATGTTAAAAATGAAAAAAAAATTTAGATTAAAAACAAAAATAATGTTTATGAATATGGGAATATTAATTCCTATTATTATACTCATATATTTGATTACAATTAGTAATTTATATAATACTGTGATTAATAATTCTATAAACTTTCTCAGCAAGGAAAGCTATACTACTCAACTATATATTATTAATTATCTAAAGAACAATAAAAAATTAGATTATAAATTAGTAATGAAAAATAGTAGTCCACTTATGACGTCATATTTATCTAATAAACTTAGTCTTAGAATTCAAATGTATGATGAGGATTTAAATATTCTAGGAGATTCTTTAGTAGGAAAAAGTCAACTATATGATAAGGATATTGTTAATGCAGCTAAGGGTAATAAGGCATATATTATTAGAAAAATTGATGGAAATATATGTGTAATGTTTTCAAGTCCTATTTATTTCAATAATAAAACTGTAGGATGTGTAAGATATATATATCCATTAATAAAAGAGAAAAAATTAATAAATAATGTCTTTGTAATGATGGGAATATTAACTGTGTTAGGAATAGGATTAGCTTGGATATTAAGTAATATTTTTTCTGGCAGTATAGTAAGTCCTATTAAAAAATTGAGATATATGTCTGAAAAATTAGCATTAGGTTCATATCATAGTGAAATACAAATTAATAGTGGAGATGAGATTGAAGAATTAGCTCAAACATTTAATATAATGTCTAAAAGTATAGAAAAGAATATTGAAAAGTTAAAAGATGAAAAACAAAAGCAGAAAAACTTTTTAGACAATGTTACTCATGAATTTAAAACTCCACTTACAGCTATAATTGGATATTCTGAACTTATACCTAGACTTAAAAATGAAAATGATATTAAAGAAAGTTTATATTATATAGAAACAGAAGGACAAAGACTATTGAAATTAGTAGAAGAACTCTTGGAGTTGTCTAAATTAGGGAAAAATGAATTCCAAATAAAAAAAGAGTTAAATAACATTAAAGATGTAGTTGAAGAATCTATTCATATGATAAAACCTAGGTTGAATAAATTTGGAATAATAATAAAAGAAGAAGTTTGCAATAGAGAAGTATTTATAGATAAGGACAAGACTAAGCAGGTTATTTTGAATATATTAGATAATGCTATAAAATACAGTGATTGTGATAATATTAAAATTAGCTTAACAGAAAATAGTAAGTATATTATTTTGAATATATGTGACAATGGAATTGGAATTTTAACAGCAGATATAGAAAAGATATTTCAACCTATGTATAGGGTAAGTAAGTTAGCTTCAAGAAATAAGAATGGAAATGGGTTAGGACTTTCAATATGCAAGGAAATTATTGAGAAACAAGGTGGATTCATAAAAATGACAAGTGAACATAAAAAATGGACATGTATAAAGGTTGGATTTAATAAAAATATAAATGACTAAGACAGTATGTTTAGCAAATATTTTTTTATATATTTTATGTAAAAGTTATTGTGTTATATAGGAGGAGACAAAAGTGAAAAGGATTAATACCAAAATGAAAATCATTTTGGTTTATATAGTAGTTATATTAACAGCTATTATTATAACATGGGTAAATCAAAATAAATTATTTGATAAGGTTATAATAATAGATGATAAAAAAGAGGTAATAAAGAAAGCAAATATGTCTATTCCTATTAAAATTAAATTTTATAATAGGAAATGGGGAAATTGTATTTTAGAAGATCAGAATTCTATAAATAATGTATGGTCTTATATTCAACAAATAACTAAGGATGCATCTAATAAGGGTAGGCATAAAGCTAGTTATGATTCACCGGTCAGTATAAATGGAACTGTATACTATTTGAATGGAATGAAAGATGAATTTGAGGTTAGTGATGTTTTAAAAATAAATGATCATATTTATGGTGATAGATATAATTTTCCAATGATAAACAATCTGAGAAGTCATTTATTAAACTATTTGTATTCCCCAAATAATTTATCTAATTTTATAAATAATAGGAATAAAGTAATATTAGTTAAAAATGAAAATGTAAAAAGGAAATTAGGTAATTTTGATAAGGAAAGAATAAAGCAAATAATAAGTAAGGCCGAAAAAATTGAAGATGACAAATCAATATTAAAGTTAACTAGAAGTCAAAATAATTTATCTGCATATATTAAGGTTTATATGGATATGGAAAATGATAATTACATAAAAGTTAAAAGTTATAATGTTATAAATATAGATGTATATGACGGTTTCTTTGTTGTTCAATATTTAGGAGATGAAAATGGACGGCATATATACATGAAAGGTGATTTAAGCCCAGTTTGCAATGAATTAATTAAAACATATTCTGAACATTTTAACTAGAAGGTAACTTTCTATGGAGGTAATGATGAAATTTAAAAAATATATAACATGTATTTTAGTTATTATAATAATTTGCAGTGGATGTAGCAGTAGCAAAGAAAAAATTATATATAAAAAAAATGGTTATCCAGATTTAATAGGGAAACACTTAGTTGTGTATGTAGCTTCTAGAGAGGAAGTAGGCAAACGATTATTAGAGATATTTAAAGAAAAAACAGGGTGTACATATGAATATATGAGAATGCCGACAGAAGAGGCATTGAGACGTGTGAGATTAGAAAAAAAATGTCCAAAAGCAGATATATTTATTGGTGGAACTTGTGATGCTCACATTAATATGAAAAAAGAATATCTTTCTGAAAAATACGAGTCTAATAATTCTGTTAATGTTTATGATGACTATAAGGATGAAGATGGTTATTGGACAGGCATAGAATTAGAGCCAATATCTATTGTAGTAAATAAAGACAGATGGGATAAAGAATTTTCTTCAATGGGTTTAGAGGTGCCAAAAACATTTGAAGATTTATTAAATCCAGTGTATAAAGGTGAAATTGTTATGCCCGACCCATATACTTCAGGAACAGCATATACGTTTATAACATCTTTAGTACAGAATATGGGAGAAGAAAAAGCAAAAACATATTTCAAAAAATTAAAGTATAATGTGGGACAGTTTACTATGAATGGATATACTCCATGTCAAAAAGTTGGTACAGGAGAGTACCTTATAGGTATAAATTTTTTTGGAGATCAGCTTATGATGAAAAAATCTGGATTTAATTTAATTTGCAATGTACCTAAAGATGCAGGATGGACAATTGATTCTATATCAAAAATAAAAAATGGTCCTAATGGAACAATAGGAAATTTATTTATAGATTTTTGTCTTTCAAAAGAAGCAGGAAATATATTAAAAAATATGTCTATGGGAATATCAGTTAGAAAAGATGCAGATAAAGATGAGAAAATGTTAAAAATAGTACATTCTAAAATATATAGAAATTATGATTTTGAAAAAGCAGCAGTAAATAAGGAAAAAGTTTTAAATCTCTGGGAAAGTGCAAATTAATAACTCAACTTTTGCAACATATAAATCTAAATTCCTATAAATGATATTTTTTTGAGGCAAACTTCAACTAAATAATAAACTATTGTAAAAAAGAAGTTGATAAAATATAAGATATCAACTTCTTTTTTGTATTTAATGAAAAAACTAGTAAATATGAGATTATATACAATTATATCATAGAATGAAAAAAAATAGAAATATTTAATGTAATGCTTTTCTTTAATGTTGTTGAATGTTTATATAGTTTGTGGTATTGTTGAATGTGAAAAAAGAATATTGTAGAATTTAGGGTCTTATAATTAAAAGGGAAAACGGTAAAAAGCCGATGCAGCCCCCGCTACTGTGAGAGAGACAAATGTTGAATTAACCACTGTAATTTATGTTATGGGAAGGTCAACTAGTAGGATGATCTCAAGCCAGGAAACCTACCTAAATTTATTAAAAGTAATCTTCGGAGGGAAGAAATTACTTATGAAGATAACATCATTATATAAAACGTATATGTAAATATATTCATAATGATACATAAGTGATAAAAAATCCCTAACCTTGGAAGGTTAGGGATTTTATTTTATGAAATTTTATATAATTTCATTAAGAAATGTGTATAGAAAAATATAAGTTTTTAATAGAAGGGAGAATTGAGGAAAATGACAAATAACAAAAAACTAAAGATATTTTTAGTAGCATTAATATTAATGTTAACTCCTAGTACTGTACAAGCTATGCACATAATGGAAGGGTTTCTTCCAGCAAAATGGTGTATTTTTTGGTTTGCGGTTTCTATACCTTTTGTAATTAAGGGAATGATCAACTTAAGTAAGGTATTTAAAGAACAACCAAAGAAAAAGATTTTAATTGGACTTGCAGGTGGTTTTGTATTTGTACTATCAGCTTTAAAAATCCCATCAGTTACAGGAAGTTGTTCACATCCAACAGGAGTAGGATTAGGCGCAATTATATTTGGACCTACAATTATGACTGTTTTAGGAATTATAGTTTTGATATTTCAAGCATTACTTCTTGCTCATGGTGGAATTACTACTCTTGGTGCAAACACATTTTCTATGGCTGTAGCAGGACCATTGGTATCATATTTCATATTTAGATTTTTAAAAAAGAAAAAAGTAAAAATATCAACATGTGTATTTTTAGCTGCTGCATTAGGAGATTTAGCTACATATACAGTGACATCATTTCAATTGGCGATTGCTTTCCCAGATCCTATAGGAGGAATGATGGCATCTGCAACGAAATTTTTAAGTATTTTTGCATTAACTCAGATTCCATTAGCTATTGCTGAAGGATTATTGACAACTATAATTTATAATTTATTATCAGAATATAAGAAAGAGGGGGTGTTATCAGATGAAAACATCCACTAAGAAAAATATAATCTTGCTTCTAATAACAATAATACTTATAGTTACACCTTTAATAGTAAAAAAAGGAGCTGAATTTGGAGGCTCGGATGATCAAGCTGAAACTGTTATAACACAAATAAATCCACAGTACAAACCTTGGTTTAAAAGTATATGGCAACCACCAAGTGGTGAGGTTGAAAGCTTATTATTTTCTGTACAGGTTGCTATAGGAGCAATAGTAGTAGGTTATACTTTAGGTTATATGAAGGGAAAGAGAAAAAGTGATTCTAACAGATAAATATGCATATAATAATAAGTTAAGAAATTTTAATCCCATGGTAAAGTTTTTATTTGCCATGGGTATGCTTGTCATATCATTGTTAAAAGTCCCTATAGTTACATATTTTTTTATTATAATATTAATGGTGTTTATAACAGTAGGAATTGCTAAGATACCCTATAAGCAATATTTAAAAATGCTTGCAATACCAGGTTTCTTTTTAGTAATCAGCATGATTACAATTCTAATATCCATTTCTAAAGACAAAAATGTATTTATTTATTGCACTAATATTATGGGGAGTTATATAGTGATAACCCAGCAATCTATCAATACATGTAAACTACTTATGTTAAGAGCGATATCTTGTATAACGTGTACCTATTTTATTGCATTTACTATTCCTATAAATCAGTTAATCATGGTTTTTAAGAAGTTAAAAATACCTAAATCATTTATTGAACTAGTAGTATTAATTTATAGGTTTATATTTATTTTTCTGGAAGAATCAAAAGAAATACATACCGCACAAGAATTAAGATTTGGATATATTAATGTAAAAACGGGATATAAATCGTTATCTCTTCTTGTAAAATGTTTGTTTATTAGAATTATGATTAAGTATGAAGATATGGTTATATCCTTAGATAGTAAACTTTATGATGGAGAGTTTCACATTTAAATAAGTAGGTGATATTATGCTAAAAATTGAAGATTTAAAATATATTTACGAGGATGGAACAGTAGCATTAGAAAATATAAATATTGATTTACATAAAGGGAATAAAATAGGAGTTATAGGTTCTAATGGTTCGGGTAAATCAACTCTTTTTTTAAATATGGTTGGAATTTTACAACCTAAACAAGGTAAGGTTATTTTTAATAATGAAGGCTTAAAATACAATAAAAAATTTTTAAGAAAGTTTAGGCAAAATATTGGAATTGTTTTTCAAGATCCTGATAAACAAATATTTTATTCTAATGTATATGATGATGTAGCTTTTGCACTTAGAAATTTAGGATATAGTGAAGAAATAGTAAGACAAAGGGTATATATGGCATTAAAAAAAACAGGAGCATATGAATTTAGAAATAAGCCAGTTCATTTTTTAAGTTATGGTCAGAAAAAAAGAGTTGCTATAGCAGGAGTTTTAGCCATGAAAAGTGATATAATACTTTTTGATGAACCTACTGCAGGTCTTGATCCTGTCATGACAGAATCAGTAATAGATATTATAAATACGTTGAGTAGAGAAAACAAAAAAATAGTTATATCTAGTCATAACATGAATTTGATATATGAAATGTGTGATTATGTATATGTTTTAAATAAGGGAAGAATTATAGGAGAGGGAAAAGTAGAGGAGATTTTTACAAAAGAAAATATTTTAAAAGAAGCGGGTCTTAATGAGCCATGGCTTGTAAAATTACATAAGAATTTACAAATACCTTTATTTAAAGATGAAAAGTGTTTGTATGACTACTGGAGGGAAAATTATGAACATATTAGTAGTAGGAGTAAATCATAATAAAACCCCTATACAAATAAGAGAAAAAGTTTCATTTACTGAGTCAAAAAAGATAGAAGCTGTAAATTATTTATTAGATAGGGGAATAAGAGAAGTTTGTATATTGTCCACATGCAATAGAAGTGAAATTTATATTGCGAGTAATTGTGTAAATGATGACATAAATATAGTTAAGAATTTTTACAAAGAATTTTTTAAATTAGATAATATGGATGAGTATTTGTTTATTAAATATGGAAAAGAAGCAGTAAGTCATATATACGTTGTAGCTGCAGGTATAGATTCTGTTGTTTTGGGGGAAGACCAAATATTAGGACAAGTTAAAGATGCATTACAGTTCTCCATGGAATTAGGAGCAAGTAAAAAAATATTAAATAAATTACTTAGAGAGGCTGTTACAGCTGCAAAAGCTATAAAGAGTGAATTAAAAATATCTGAAATACCTCTTTCTACAAGTTATATAGGAATAAAATTTTTAAGAGAAAGACTAGGGACATTAAAGGGCAAAAAAGCTTTTATAATAGGAGCCGGCAAAATAAGCACTTTAAGTTTAAGATATTTAGCAGAAGAAGAACTAGAAGATATATATATTACAAATAGAACCCATGGAAAGCTTAAAAAAGTATGTTTTGAATTTCCTAAAGTAAAAACAGTAAAATATGAAGATAGATATGAAGTTCTTAAAAAAGTAGATATCTTAATTACAGCAACATCTGCACCTCATACTATAATTACATCAGATCAAATGAGTAAATTAAATAAAAAACTTTACATAATGGATTTAGCAGTTCCTAGGGATGTTGAAAAGACTGTAGGAAATTTTGAAAATATTACATTATATGATATAGATGACTTAAAGAAAATATCAGAAGAAAATATGAATAAGAGGATTGAGCTTTGTGAAAAGGCTACTAAGGTGATAGAGCAAGATGTTGAAGAATATATTAATTGGATGAAGCAAATAAAAGTTGATCCAGTTATAAAATCTTTAAATGAGAAATGTAAAGATATACAAGATGATACATTAGATTATATAAATAGAAAATTACAATTAAACTCTAGAGAAAAAAAGATAATAGAAAAAATGTTAGGATCAGCTTTAAGAAGGGTTATAAGAGAACCAATTAGAAATTTAAAAGAAATAAAAGAAAAAGAAGATATGGAAAATTATATTGAAGTAGTTAATCAATTATTTGATTTCTAAGGAAGTGAAACAATGTATTATCCACTAATGATAAATATAAAAAATAAAGATATAACTATTATAGGAGCTGGTAAAATAGCTTTTCGAAAAACAAAAAAGCTTTTAGAATTTGGAGCAAATGTAAAAGTAGTAGGTATATCAATAGAAAGCCAATTTAATGCTTTAAAGGAAAAGTATAATAATAGATTAGAGATAATTAATGATGAGTACAATAAAATGTATATCTTACATTCATTTTTAGTTATAGCCGCAACTTCTTCTAAAAAAGTGAATGAAGAAATTGCAAGAGAGTGTAGAAAAAATAAAATCCTTTGTAATACTGTTAATAGTATAGATAGTTCTGATTTTATAGTACCTTCCACTATACAAAGAGGTGACTTAGTTATAGCTGTGTCTACAACAGGTAAAAGTCCATCTTTAAGTTCGAAGATAAGAAAAGAATTAGAAGAGAGATATACAGATGAGTATGAAGAGTATGTAAATTTACTTGGTAAAACAAGAAAAATCATAGTGGGTACATATAAAGATGAAGTAATTAAGAAAAGAATCCTTAATTATATTGTGAATTTAAATTTAGATGAACTTAGAAAATATTTTTATGAATTAGTAAATAATCAAAAGGAGTAATGGTTATGAGAGTAGTGGTTGGATCAAGAGGAAGTAAACTCGCACTTGCTCAAACAAATTGGGTTATAAGTAAACTAAAAAGCAAAAATCCAAATGTGGATTTCGAATTAAAAATAATAAAAACTAAGGGAGATAAAATACAACATATTTCTTTGGATAAAATAGGCGGCAAAGGATTATTTGTAAAAGAAATAGAACAACAGCTTTTAGATGGCGATATTGATATGGCTGTTCACAGCATGAAAGATATGCCAGCACAGGTTCCAGAAGGACTTAAGTTTTCACATATACCAAAACGGGAAGAATATAGAGATGTTATAGTGTTAAAAGAAGGGTATACATGTTTAAAGGATCTTCCTAAAGGAGCTAAAATAGGTACAGGAAGTAAAAGAAGAAAATATCAAATTTTAAGATATAGACCAGATTTAAATGTTGTTTCAATTCGAGGAAATATAGATACTAGAATAAAAAAAATTAAAGAACAAGATTTAGATGGAGTAATACTTGCTGCAGCAGGAATAAATAGATTAAATATACAAGAAACTATAAAAAATAAAATATATTATTTATCAACAGATATAGTACTTCCAGCACCAGCACAAGGTGCTTTAGCTATAGAAGTAAGGGAAAATAATAAAGAAATAGAAGCAATGCTAAAGGATATACAACATAAAGAGACGGAAATTCAGATAAAGGCAGAGAGAGCTTTTTTAGAAGCTATAGATGGAAGCTGTCATATTCCTGTAGGTGCACTTTGTAGTGTAAAAGATGAATCAATAAAATTAGATGCTTTATTTGGAACTGAAGATGGACAGGCTTTAGTAAGAAAATCTTTATCAGGAAAAGCTAAAGATGCAAGAAAAATTGGATTTGAACTTGCAGAGATTATTTCTAAGGAGTTGTAGAATATGAAGGGTAAAGTATATTTAATTGGGGCAGGTCCAGGAGATTATAACTTATTAACTTTAAAAGGATTAGATTGCATAAAAAAAGCAGATGTTATTGTATATGATAGATTAGCAAATAACAGATTCTTAGATGAAGCTAAAGATGATTGTAAATTTATATATGTAGGTAAACAATCAAGTAATCATACTAAAACTCAAGATGAAATAAATGAAATTATAGCGGAACAAGCTTTGAAAGGTAAAAAAGTTGTAAGACTTAAAGGGGGAGATCCCTATGTTTTTGGAAGAGGAGGAGAAGAAGGAGAATATCTTTTGGAAAAAGGTGTGAAATTTGAAGTAGTTCCAGGTATAACATCTGCTATAGGAGGTCTTTGTTATGCAGGTATACCTATAACTCATAGAGATTATGCTTCTTCATTTCATGTAATTACTGGACACTTAAAAGATAGTAGTGAAGAGTTAAATTGGAGAGCTTTAGCTAAATTAAAAGGTACATTAGTATTTCTAATGGGAATGGCCAATTTAAATAGAATATGTGAAAATTTAATAAAAGAAGGTAAGAAAAAAGATACCCCTGTAGCCATAATAAATTGGGCTACAAGACCAGAACAAA
The DNA here is from genome assembly GCF_042688525.2 of Haloimpatiens myeolchijeotgali. Classification (GTDB taxonomy): domain Bacteria; phylum Bacillota; class Clostridia; order Clostridiales; family Clostridiaceae; genus Haloimpatiens. The sequence continues at coordinate 3,938,271 of NZ_JBHWAB010000001.1, read as the reverse complement.
AGGTGGTAACAGGAACTTTAGAAAATATACATCAAGTAGTGCTAAAAGAAGGAATAAAACCGCCTAGTTTAATAGTTGTAGGAGATGTAGTAAGATTAAGAAGTAAACTTAATTTCTTTGAAAATAAAATTTTATTTGGGAAGAATATTGTTGTTACTAGATCTAGAGCTCAAAACAGTAAATTAATAGAAAGTTTAAATACTTTAGGTGCTAATGTTATAGAATTTCCTACAATTAAAATAGAAGAAATAGTTCCTAATCTTGAACTAAAACAATCAATAAAAAAACTTCAGGATTATACATATATAGTTTTTACTAGTGAAAATGGAGTTAATATATTTTTTAATAAGTTGTATGAGTTAGGTTTTGATGCAAGAAAAATAGGAAAATCAAAGATTGCAGCAATAGGAAATGGAACTGCTAAAGCCCTTAAAAACTATGGTATTAGGGCAGATATAATTCCTGAAAGATTTGTAGCAGAAAGTTTAGTTGAAGAGCTCAAAAAAGTTGTAAATAGTGAAGATAAAATATTAATTCCGAGAGCTAGTGAAGCTAGAAAATATTTAGTAAATGAATTAAGTAAGATTTGCAGTGTGACAGAAATAAAAATTTATAATACAGTTAAAGGTGAGGGAAATAAAGAAGATATAATTAATTTTTTAGATGAAGGTAAAGTAGATTATATTACATTTACAAGTTCATCTACAGTAAAGAATTTAGTAGAAATATTAGGCAAAGAAAATCTACTAAAATTAAATAAGGTTAAATTAGTATCTATAGGGCCAATAACATCAAACACTATTAAGTCTTTTGGATTAAAAGTTTATAAAGAGGCTTATAAATATACAATCAATGGTGTAATTGATATACTTAAAAATGACATTGTGGAGGGGAATATAAATGAAAATAATTAAAAGACCTAGAAGACTTAGAACTAATTCAATAATAAGAAGTCTTGTGAGAGAGACTAAACTAAGCATGGATGATCTTATATATCCTTTGTTTGTAGTTGAGGGGGAAAATATTAAGGAAGAAATAAAATCTATGCCAAATAATTATCATTTTTCTATAGACAAATTAATGGAAGAAGTAAAAGAGATTTTAGATTTAGGAATAAAATCAATTATTTTATTCGGTATTCCAGGTAAAAAAGATGAATGTGGTAGTGATGCATATGATGAAAATGGAATAATTCAAAGAGCTGTTAGAGAAATTAAAGATAAATTTCCAGCTATGTATGTTATAACAGATATATGTATGTGTGAATATACATCTCATGGTCATTGTGGTATTCTTACAAAAGATGGATATGTTAATAATGATGAAACACTTGAGTATTTAGGTAAAATAGCAGTAAGCCATGCTAAAGCAGGAGCAGATATGGTAGCACCTTCAGATATGATGGATGGAAGAGTTGGATTTATAAGAGAACAATTAGATAAGGAAGGATATACTAATGTTCCTATAATGGCATATAGCGCAAAATATGCATCAGCATTTTATGGACCATTTAGAGATGCGGCGGATTCTGCACCATCTTTTGGGGATAGAAAATCATATCAGATGGATCCAGCTAACATAGATGAAGCTATAAGAGAAGTGGAATTAGATATTGAAGAAGGAGCAGATATAGTTATGGTTAAACCTGCACTTCCTTACTTAGATGTAATAAGAGAGGTTAAAAACAGATTTAATATGCCAATAGCTGCTTATAACGTAAGTGGAGAATATTCAATGCTTAAGATGGCTGTAGATAACGGACTTTTAAATGAATCTGCAATTATGGAGTCACTTGTTTCTATAAAAAGAGCAGGTGCAGATCTTATTATAACTTATTTTGCTAAAGATATTGCAAAACAACTTAGATAATTAGTTCAATTTTTGAAGTTGAAAACAGTTGCTGCGGGAAAAGATATATAGTATTTTTGTGCTGTGAAAGTTTAAAATAAGAAAGGAATTGAAAATAAGATGGATAAATTAAATCATGATAAATCTGAAAAATTATTTAGAGAAGCTCAAAAGTATATACCTGGTGGAGTTAATAGTCCTGTTAGGGCGTTTAGATCAGTTGGATTAAATCCTATATTTGTTGAAAAAGGTAAGGGAAGTAAAGTTAAAGATGTAGATGGAAATGATTATATAGATTATATATGTTCATGGGGACCTTTAATGCTTGGACACAGTAATGAGGAACTTTTAGAAGGAATTGAAGATGTTGTTGCTAAAGGTACAAGCTTTGGAGTTCCTACTGAAATAGAGGTAAAGATGGCAAAACTTATAGTAGAGGCGTATCCTTCTATTGATATGGTTAGAATGGTTAATTCAGGAACAGAAGCTACAATGAGTGCTTTAAGAGTAGCTAGAGGATATACTAAAAGAAATAAGATAGTAAAATTTGAGGGATGTTATCATGGACACTCTGATGCACTTTTAGTTAAATCAGGTTCAGGCACAATAACTTTTGGTGTACCAACTAGTCCAGGAGTTCCTGCAGATACTGTAAAAGATACATTAGTTTGTAGATATAATGATTTAGAAAGTGTAAAAGATATATTTGAAAAATATGGAAGCGATATAGCTGCTGTAATAGTTGAGCCAGTAGGTGGAAATATGGGCGTTGTTCCTGGTAAAAAGGAGTTTTTACAAGGATTAAGAGACATAACAAAAGAGTATGATTCAGTTCTTATATTTGATGAAGTAATAACTGGATTTAGATTAGCTTATGGAGGAGCACAAGAAGTTTATGGAATAGAACCAGATATGACTTGCTTAGGTAAAATAATAGGTGCAGGACTTCCAGTAGGTGCTTATGGTGGAAAGAGAGAAATAATGGAGATGGTATCACCAGTAGGTCCTGTATACCAAGCAGGAACTTTATCAGGAAATCCACTTGCTATGCATATGGGATATAAAAACTTATGCATATTAAAAAATAATTCAAACATATATGATGAATTAGAACAAAAAGCTATAAAACTTGAAAAAGGTTTTAATGATAATATAAAAAAATTAGGTGTTAAGGCTACTGTTGTTAGATTTAAAGCTATGGTATGCTTGTTTTTTGCAGAAGGAAAGTTTGAGAATTTTGAAGATGTAATGAAATGTGATACAGAAAAGTATGCTGTATATTTTAGAGAAATGCTAGAGAAAGGAATATTACTTCCTCCAGCTCAATTTGAAGCAATATTTTTATCTAAAGCACATACAAATGAAGATATTGAATATACAATAAAAGCTAATTACGAATCACTTAAAAAAGCTTTTGGTAGATAATTGAGTAGCTTTTGTATTTGAAAGGCAGTCGCTATGAAAGTTGAATTAATAGTTAATAATGAATTCAACTTTCGCAGGTAAAAAATAGCCGCTACGGGAAATGATATCTTGCTCAGAAACCTTTCACTTCAGTAACAAGTTCTAAGATTTACTCATATTGAAAAAAGATTTTTTAATTAATATTCCGTAGGAATCAGTAATTAAAAAATAACTTTTTTCAAATTCGTAAAGCTAAGAACTTGTAAACTTTGTTCAAATGTTTCTTACGCAATATATCATTTCCCTTCGCTAGACAGTAGTTTTTACTGAGAAAGTTGAGTGAACAACTAATATAATTAAAGATAAATAAAAAATGAGAAGTTAATGAATTTGGTTTACCTAGCATTAACTTCTCATTTTTTATTTATAAATTTAGTAAAAAAGTATTTACTTTTTTACTGTATGGGTGTATTATTCGTATAGCACACTAATACATTAACACTAAGATAAGTTATTAATAAACTATAATAATAAATTAGCGTATATGCTAAATAAATTAAATTTATGGAGGTAAAGATGAGTGTGAAATTTGATGATAAACTTCCAATATATACTCAGGTAGTAAATATTATAAAGAAACAGATAGTATCTGGAGAGTTAAAAGGAGGAGATAAATTGTCATCTGTAAGAGGACTTTCTACATCACTTAAAGTTAATCCTAATACTATTCAAAGAGCTTATCAAGAATTAGAAAGACAGGAACTTACTTTTACCCAAAGGGGTATGGGTACTTTTGTTACAAAAGATGAAGACAAAATAATAAGTTTAAGAAAAGAAATGGCAAATAACATAGTAGAATATTTTTTCAAAGAAATGAATGAATTAGGATTCAAAAGTGAAGATATAAAAAATATAGTAGTTCATAAAATTGAAAAGGGGGATAACTAAATGTCAGTGGTATTACAAGCTAACAAATTAACTAAAAAATATTTTACAAAAACAGCATTAAGAGAAGTAGATTTTGCTGTACAACAAGGTAAAATTGTAGGTTTATTAGGTCCTAATGGAAGCGGAAAAACAACATTTATGAAAATAGCAGCAGGATTATTAAAACAATCTTCGGGTGAAATGTTGATAGATGACAAGGTACCAGGTGTTTATACTAAATCCATAGTATCTTATTTACCAGATAAGAATTATCTTTATAAATGGATGAGTATAGATGATGCTATAAAATTTTTTAAAGATTTTTATAAAGATTTTGATGAAGATAAAGCTAATGAACTCTTGAAATTTATGAAGTTAGATAGAAATATGAAAGTAAAAGAACTTTCTAAAGGGATGTATGAAAAATTAAGTCTTACACTTGTTTTATCAAGAAATGCTAAACTTTATATACTAGATGAACCTTTAGGTGGTGTAGATCCTGTTGCAAGAGAAAAGATACTTGATGCAATTATAAATAATTACAATGAAAATAGTTCAATGATTATAACAACTCATTTAGTAAGAGATATAGAAAGAGTATTTGATGATGTTGCTTTTATAAAAGATGGAGAAATTGTACTGCAAGGAAATGCGGAAGAATTAAGGTTAGAAAAAGAAAAATCTATTGATGAATTATTTAGAGAAATATTTGAATAGGGAAGTGATTATGTTGATGGGAAAATTAATAAAGCATGAATTTAAAGGTAACTTTAAAAAGTATTCAATAGTTTTTATAACAATGTCACTTTTAAATATATTGATACTATCACTTTATAAACCACAAAAGACTGCATTGTCTGTAATACTTATGCTGCTAGTAGATTTTGCAGCGCTTTTGACAGTTTTAATTTTTACCAGTAATGCTTTTGATAAGGATTTATATGAAGAAAAAGCATATCTTATTTTTACATTACCAGTAAAAGGGTGGCAGATGCTAGGATCAAAAATTATAACAAGTATTGTTTATCTTGCTATAGTAGCAATGATTACAGGAATTTTTAGTTATATTACTATTAATATATTTCAAGTAAAAATAGAACCTCCAGTATCATTTTTTATTATAGCTGCAATTAAATATATGTATATAGTAATGTTGCTGATATTAATTGGGTATTTTTGTACTACGCTATCTAGAACAACTAATTTAAAAATAAAAATAGAAAAATTTATGTGTTTTATTATAGGGGTAATAGTTATAGCATTAGTATTATTTATTAATTCTAAACTTCAACAGTGGTTTCCTAAAGAAATAATAATAGGCTATCCTAAATTTGCTATATGTCCTAATTTGTATATTAGTACAAAAGTTACAAGTGTATGTCAAACTTCAGTTAATTTTAATATAGCAAGTAGTATTTATTCAATTGTATTATTTGTAATATTTTTCATATCAACTTCATGGATGTTAGATAATAAGTTGGATGTAAAGTAAAATCTACCATAACTACTGATTTTATTTATAAACAAGTAGTTATGGATTTAAAAAATAATAATTAAAATATTGTAATTATTAAAGGTGGATGGTGGAATAA
>NZ_JBHWAB010000001.1:3922500-3927500 GCF_042688525.2 Haloimpatiens myeolchijeotgali | reverse complement strand
CCGAGTGACCTATCCATGGCCAGGTTGAAGCGGAAGTAAAATTCCGTGGAGGACCGAACCCGTTGGTGTTGAAAAACCATGGGATGAGCTGTGGATAGCGGAGAAATTCCAATCGAACTCGGAGATAGCTGGTTCTCCTCGAAATAGCTTTAGGGCTAGCGTCAGGTAATTGAGTAATGGAGGTAGAGCACTGAATAGGCTAGGGGCCATAGTGGTTACTGAACCTTATCAAACTCCGAATGCCATCTACTTGTATCCTGGCAGTCAGACTGCGAATGATAAGATCCGTGGTCAAAAGGGAAACAGCCCAGATCATCAGCTAAGGTCCCAAAGTGTAAGTTAAGTGGTAAAGGATGTGGGATTTCTAAGACAACTAGGATGTTGGCTCAGAAGCAGCCACTCATTCAAAGAGTGCGTAATAGCTCACTAGTCAAGAGATCCTGCGCCGAAAATGTCCGGGGCTCAAACTTACCACCGAAGCTATGGGCTCGAAAGAGCGGTAGAGGAGCTTCCTATATTGGCTGAAGTCGTACCGTAAGGAGCGGTGGACGATATAGGAGTGAGAATGCTGGCATAAGTAGCGACAAACAGGTGAGAATCCTGTTGGCCGAAAATCTAAGGTTTCCTGAGGAAGGCTCGTCCGCTCAGGGTTAGTCGGGACCTAAGCCGAGGCCGAAAGGCGTAGGTGATGGACAATCGGTTGATATTCCGATACCGCCATTTTCCGTTTGAGAAATGGGGTGACGCAGAAGGATAAGATGTGCGCACTGTTGGATGTGCGTCTAAGCACTTAGAGTGATTGAACAGGCAAATCCGTTCAATCTTAAGCTTGAGGTGTTATGGGGAGCGAAATTTTAGTAGCGAAGTATCTGATTCCACACTGCCAAGAAAAGCCTCTATCGAGGAAGATGGTGCCCGTACCGCAAACCGACACAGGTAGATGAGGAGAGAATCCTAAGGCCAGCGGAAGAATTGTTGTCAAGGAACTCGGCAAATTAACCCCGTAACTTAGGGAGAAGGGGTGCCTGCGAGAGCAGGCCGCAGTGAATAGGCTCAAGCAACTGTTTAGCAAAAACACAGGTCTCTGCTAAAGCGAAAGCTGATGTATAGGGGCTGACGCCTGCCCGGTGCTGGAAGGTTAAGGGGATTGGTTAGCGTAAGCGAAGCCTTGAACTTAAGCCCCAGTAAACGGCGGCCGTAACTATAACGGTCCTAAGGTAGCGAAATTCCTTGTCGGGTAAGTTCCGACCCGCACGAATGGCGTAATGATTTGAGCACTGTCTCGACAACAAATCCGGTGAAATTGTAGTGGGGGTGAAGATGCCCTCTACCCGCGATTGGACGGAAAGACCCCGTAGAGCTTTACTGTAGCTTAGCATTGAATTTCGGTATTGTCTGTACAGGATAGGTGGGAGACTTAGAAATAGGGGCGTCAGCTTCTATGGAGTCGTCCTTGGGATACCACCCTGACAGTATTGAAATTCTAACCGGAGGCCATGTATCTGGTCACGGGACATTGTTAGGTGGGCAGTTTGACTGGGGCGGTCGCCTCCTAAAATGTAACGGAGGCGCCCAAAGGTTCCCTCAGCGCAGTTGGAAATTGCGCGCAGAGTGCAAAGGCATAAGGGAGCTTGACTGCGACACATACAAGTGGAGCAGGGACGAAAGTCGGGCTTAGTGATCCGGTGGTTCCTCGTGGGAGGGCCATCGCTCAACGGATAAAAGCTACCTCGGGGATAACAGGCTGATCTCCCCCAAGAGTCCACATCGACGGGGAGGTTTGGCACCTCGATGTCGGCTCGTCACATCCTGGGGCTGAAGTCGGTCCCAAGGGTTGGGCTGTTCGCCCATTAAAGTGGCACGCGAGCTGGGTTCAGAACGTCGTGAGACAGTTCGGTCCCTTTCCGTCGCGGGCGTAGGAAATTTGAGAGGAGCTGTCCTTAGTACGAGAGGACCGGGATGGACCAACCTCTGGTGCACCAGTTGTCATGCCAATGGCATAGCTGGGTAGCTATGTTGGGACGGGATAAACGCTGAAAGCATCTAAGCGTGAAGCCCACCTCAAGATTAGATTTCCCATAGCGTAAGCTAGTAAGACTCCTGGAAGACTACCAGGTTGATAGGTCAGAGGTGTAAGCGTGGTAACATGTTAAGCTGACTGATACTAATAAGTCGAGGGCTTGACCAAATAATTAACACTGTGCAATTTTGAAAGAACAATAATCTGGTGATTATGGCTCAAAGGTAACACCCCTTCCCATTCCGAACAGGACGGTTAAGCTTTGAAGCGCCGATGGTACTGCAGGGGAAGCCCTGTGGAAGAGTAGGTCGTCGCCAGGTAAGATATGATTTACTAGCTCAGTTGGTAGAGCACATGACTTTTAATCATGGTGTCCGGGGTTCGATTCCCCGGTAGATCACCAAAAAACATCACTTTTTTAAGTGATGTTTTTTTATTTAGGAAATTATAAATTTTTTTTAAGAATTCATAAGCATTCATCGATCTGAAGTTAAATAAATTCAGTGAATTATAAGTTTATATAAAATCGTACCATGAAAATTGAGAGTTTATTACTGAAATGAAAGCTTTTATATAATATATACATTTGTTTTAATTTACAAAAATAAGTATTAATATAAAAATATGTGATAAATATTTTTATAACTTAAGTAAAATGTGGGTAACATATAACTAGTACTATTGTAAGTAAAATTAAAATAATTGTATTGTTATGTGATTTTACAATATCAATTCGGAGGTTATATTTGTGAAATTTATAAATAAAATGATAATAGTCTTATTAGTAGGGGTAGTTATATGTTGCGTTGGTTGTTCTAATGAAAAGAAAAAGAAACCTGAAAATGCAGTATCAGTAATAAGAAATATAGAATACAAAAATCAATAAATTTTACAAAATAAATTAGTATAATATCTATAATAAAAAAACCAGGATTAAAATCCTGGTTTTTTTATTATAGAAAATTTACAAAAAACTCTGTTGTTTATCTTGGTAGTAGTTTATTGATTTGTACTGCAAGGTATTAAAATTTTTTGACCTTCTTTTATCATATCAGAATTCTGTAAATTATTTAGTTCTACAATTTGGTTTATACCACTAACTGGGGAACACCATGTAATATAATGTTTTGCAATTTTATATAATGTATCTCCAGGCTTAATTAAGTACGTAAGAGATTTATGATTGTTATAAGTAGAGTTATTATGTATCTCCTTAGACTTTGAATTATAAGTTGGAATTAATATTTTTTCCCCATAACTAAGTTGTGAGCTTGTATTTATTTTATTTATACTTTGTAGAGTTTTTACTGCTTCTTTAATATCACAATGAGACATATGATGACGAGCTATATTGAATAGAGTATCTCCTTTTTTTACCTCATATTTTATGAAACTTTCACTTGGTTTATTATTGTAATCTTTAGTATCTTTCATTTTGATATCTTCATCAGATACTATAAATGGATCAATTAATTCTTCTTTTTTTAAGTTTGTGTGTTTATTTGTGTGTTTAGTAGTAGTATTTTTAGAATAATTATTATATGAATTTTGTTCGTTACCAGGCAAATTAGAATTAGCTATAGGTGTAAGAAGATTATAGACAGTATAACAAATAGAAACAAGTATAAATACAGTACAAATAGTTAATATTATTTTATGCAATTTCATTTTAGCAACTCCTTTCTTATATATATTTACTATATTTTCCCAAAATATAGGTTTTATACAAAAAAATGAAAAATAATCTCTAAAATAGTATTAACTTCAGAGATTATTTTTTTGAATTATTAAAAATATATATTAGTCAAAAAGTAAGTAATAGGTATATATAATTCTTACAGGATCATTTATATGTCTTAGATTGAATAATTTATTTTTAGATGATATTTTGTGTTTCAAATTTTTTATATATTTTTTTTTGGTTTTAGAATTGAATGATAAAAATTCAGAATACTCTTTTTTTACTAAGCTTAATTTAGTAAGTTCACAATGATTAACATTATGAATGTATTTTTTTAATGCGTTAGCCCATAAATATAGATGCATACTCATAATACTCCATGTATTTGAATCTAAATTCATTTTTATAGCTGATTGAAGAAAAAGTTTTTGAAATTTTTCTAACTTTTTTGGAGTCCTATTATGTTCATAATTTAAGTCCACAATAGAAAAATAAAATAATGTTTTTAGAATGTCATTAAGCACTTTATTCACATTCACACTAGGAAGATTTTTTAGAGAAAGCTCTAAAGAAATACTTTGGAGTATATACTTAGATACTGTTTTAAAAGTATTTAAGTCATCAAAAGTTGTAACTAAATAATATAAGTCATAAATATTTTTATAGAAGCTATCTAGCTTGAAGGTTTCAAGACCAACAGAATTAATAGCAAAAGTAAGAAGTTTATCACTAATTAGCGTATTATGACATATACATAAGGGAGAATAATTTAAATTCATTCCAAAAGTTTTACAATTTAAAGGTTTATACGTGTGCAATGGGTTTATATCTATAAATAAAAAATCAAATTTTAAAGAAGGATTTTTTATTTTTTTATTAGGTCTAAAGTGAAATGGAAGTTCTAACATAAAAGTAGCCATAGGTAAAGTTTTACCTTTTGCAGGTGTATATTGATAAAATGAAGTTTTAATTTTATAAGAAGAAAATTCTTGCTTTATAGAAGTTAAAATTTTAATGATGTCAGAAGAAGATAAATTAGTTAAAAAATCTATATCAGCAGTGCACCTTTGAACATGGAGAGGAAGATAAAGTTGCGTACAAGCTCCTCCCTTAAGAATACAATTATCGCTACATTTTCTTTGAAATTGTCCTATAAGTTCGTATACCCATAGATGTTTCTCTAATATATAATTTCTATAAAAACCATATTTACTAGCAACATTAGCTATAGAATGTTTATCAAAAATATCATATTCATGAATTAGTGGAGAAGATAATTTATTATTCATACATAACACC
>NZ_JBHWAB010000001.1:325000-327500 GCF_042688525.2 Haloimpatiens myeolchijeotgali | reverse complement strand
GTACTAAGGACAGCTCCTCTCAAATTTCCTACGCCCGCGACGGAAAGGGACCGAACTGTCTCACGACGTTCTGAACCCAGCTCGCGTGCCACTTTAATGGGCGAACAGCCCAACCCTTGGGACCGACTTCAGCCCCAGGATGTGACGAGCCGACATCGAGGTGCCAAACCTCCCCGTCGATGTGGACTCTTGGGGGAGATCAGCCTGTTATCCCCGAGGTAGCTTTTATCCGTTGAGCGATGGCCCTCCCACGAGGAACCACCGGATCACTAAGCCCGACTTTCGTCCCTGCTCCACTTGTATGTGTCGCAGTCAAGCTCCCTTATGCCTTTGCACTCTGCGCGCAATTTCCAACTGCGCTGAGGGAACCTTTGGGCGCCTCCGTTACATTTTAGGAGGCGACCGCCCCAGTCAAACTGCCCACCTAACAATGTCCCGTGACCAGATACATGGCCTCCGGTTAGAATTTCAATACTGTCAGGGTGGTATCCCAAGGACGACTCCATAGAAGCTGACGCCCCTATTTCTAAGTCTCCCACCTATCCTGTACAGACAATACCGAAATTCAATGCTAAGCTACAGTAAAGCTCTACGGGGTCTTTCCGTCCAATCGCGGGTAGAGGGCATCTTCACCCCCACTACAATTTCACCGGATTTGTTGTCGAGACAGTGCTCAAATCATTACGCCATTCGTGCGGGTCGGAACTTACCCGACAAGGAATTTCGCTACCTTAGGACCGTTATAGTTACGGCCGCCGTTTACTGGGGCTTAAGTTCAAGGCTTCGCTTACGCTAACCAATCCCCTTAACCTTCCAGCACCGGGCAGGCGTCAGCCCCTATACATCAGCTTTCGCTTTAGCAGAGACCTGTGTTTTTGCTAAACAGTTGCTTGAGCCTATTCACTGCGGCCTGCTCTCGCAGGCACCCCTTCTCCCTAAGTTACGGGGTTAATTTGCCGAGTTCCTTGACAACAATTCTTCCGCTGGCCTTAGGATTCTCTCCTCATCTACCTGTGTCGGTTTGCGGTACGGGCACCATCTTCCTCGATAGAGGCTTTTCTTGGCAGTGTGGAATCAGATACTTCGCTACTAAAATTTCGCTCCCCATAACACCTCAAGCTTAAGATTGAACGGATTTGCCTGTTCAATCACTCTAAGTGCTTAGACGCACATCCAACAGTGCGCACATCTTATCCTTCTGCGTCACCCCATTTCTCAAACGGAAAATGGCGGTATCGGAATATCAACCGATTGTCCATCACCTACGCCTTTCGGCCTCGGCTTAGGTCCCGACTAACCCTGAGCGGACGAGCCTTCCTCAGGAAACCTTAGATTTTCGGCCAACAGGATTCTCACCTGTTTGTCGCTACTTATGCCAGCATTCTCACTCCTATATCGTCCACCGCTCCTTACGGTACGACTTCAGCCAATATAGGAAGCTCCTCTACCGCTCTTTCGAGCCCATAGCTTCGGTGGTAAGTTTGAGCCCCGGACATTTTCGGCGCAGGATCTCTTGACTAGTGAGCTATTACGCACTCTTTGAATGAGTGGCTGCTTCTGAGCCAACATCCTAGTTGTCTTAGAAATCCCACATCCTTTACCACTTAACTTACACTTTGGGACCTTAGCTGATGATCTGGGCTGTTTCCCTTTTGACCACGGATCTTATCATTCGCAGTCTGACTGCCAGGATACAAGTAGATGGCATTCGGAGTTTGATAAGGTTCAGTAACCACTATGGCCCCTAGCCTATTCAGTGCTCTACCTCCATTACTCAATTACCTGACGCTAGCCCTAAAGCTATTTCGAGGAGAACCAGCTATCTCCGAGTTCGATTGGAATTTCTCCGCTATCCACAGCTCATCCCATGGTTTTTCAACACCAACGGGTTCGGTCCTCCACGGAATTTTACTTCCGCTTCAACCTGGCCATGGATAGGTCACTCGGTTTCGGGTCTACAGCATGCAACTAAACGCCCTATTCAGACTCGGTTTCCCTGCGGCTCCACACCTTAGGTGCTTAACCTTGCTACATACCGTAACTCGCTGGCTCGTTCTACAAAAAGCACGCCGTCACACATATAAAGTGCTTCGACAGATTGTAGGCACACGGTTTCAGGTTCTATTTCACTCCCCTCCCGGGGTTCTTTTCACCTTTCCCTCACGGTACTTCTTCACTATCGGTCACTAGGTAGTATTTAGCCTTGGGAGGTGGTCCTCCCAGCTTCCCACAAGGTTTCACGTGTCTCGTGGTACTCTGGAGTAGATCTAATTTATATTTCTTTTACTTACAGGACTGTTACCTTCTGTGGTGGAGCTTTCCAGCTCTCTTCAATTAGAAAATCTAAACCGTTATGATCTATCCACAACCCCTAAATCCGAAGACTTAGGTTTGGGCTCTTTCCCGTTCGCTCGCCGCTACTTAGGAAATCGAATTTCTTTCTCTTCCTCCGGGTACTTAGATGTTTCAGTTCCCCGGGTCTACCTCTATATACCTATTT
>NZ_JBHWAB010000001.1:30000-72500 GCF_042688525.2 Haloimpatiens myeolchijeotgali | reverse complement strand
AGGCCAGCGGAAGAATTGTTGTCAAGGAACTCGGCAAATTAACCCCGTAACTTAGGGAGAAGGGGTGCCTGCGAGAGCAGGCCGCAGTGAATAGGCTCAAGCAACTGTTTAGCAAAAACACAGGTCTCTGCTAAAGCGAAAGCTGATGTATAGGGGCTGACGCCTGCCCGGTGCTGGAAGGTTAAGGGGATTGGTTAGCGTAAGCGAAGCCTTGAACTTAAGCCCCAGTAAACGGCGGCCGTAACTATAACGGTCCTAAGGTAGCGAAATTCCTTGTCGGGTAAGTTCCGACCCGCACGAATGGCGTAATGATTTGAGCACTGTCTCGACAACAAATCCGGTGAAATTGTAGTGGGGGTGAAGATGCCCTCTACCCGCGATTGGACGGAAAGACCCCGTAGAGCTTTACTGTAGCTTAGCATTGAATTTCGGTATTGTCTGTACAGGATAGGTGGGAGACTTAGAAATAGGGGCGTCAGCTTCTATGGAGTCGTCCTTGGGATACCACCCTGACAGTATTGAAATTCTAACCGGAGGCCATGTATCTGGTCACGGGACATTGTTAGGTGGGCAGTTTGACTGGGGCGGTCGCCTCCTAAAATGTAACGGAGGCGCCCAAAGGTTCCCTCAGCGCAGTTGGAAATTGCGCGCAGAGTGCAAAGGCATAAGGGAGCTTGACTGCGACACATACAAGTGGAGCAGGGACGAAAGTCGGGCTTAGTGATCCGGTGGTTCCTCGTGGGAGGGCCATCGCTCAACGGATAAAAGCTACCTCGGGGATAACAGGCTGATCTCCCCCAAGAGTCCACATCGACGGGGAGGTTTGGCACCTCGATGTCGGCTCGTCACATCCTGGGGCTGAAGTCGGTCCCAAGGGTTGGGCTGTTCGCCCATTAAAGTGGCACGCGAGCTGGGTTCAGAACGTCGTGAGACAGTTCGGTCCCTTTCCGTCGCGGGCGTAGGAAATTTGAGAGGAGCTGTCCTTAGTACGAGAGGACCGGGATGGACCAACCTCTGGTGCACCAGTTGTCATGCCAATGGCATAGCTGGGTAGCTATGTTGGGACGGGATAAACGCTGAAAGCATCTAAGCGTGAAGCCCACCTCAAGATTAGATTTCCCATAGCGTAAGCTAGTAAGACTCCTGGAAGACTACCAGGTTGATAGGTCAGAGGTGTAAGCGTGGTAACATGTTAAGCTGACTGATACTAATAAGTCGAGGGCTTGACCAAATAATTAACACTGTGCAATTTTGAAAGAATAATAAATAAAAAATCTTTCAAAAAAGTATTGACAAAATGAAGAAAAAAAGGTTATAATACATAACGTACTCATTTGATGAGGAAAATCTGGTGATTATGGCTCAAAGGTAACACCCCTTCCCATTCCGAACAGGACGGTTAAGCTTTGAAGCGCCGATGGTACTGCAGGGGAAGCCCTGTGGAAGAGTAGGTCGTCGCCAGGTAAAAAACGTGGATCTTTAGCTCAGCTGGTTAGAGCAACCGGCTCATAACCGGTAGGTCCGGGGTTCGAGTCCCTGAAGGTCCACCATATGGGGGTATAGCTCAGTTGGGAGAGCACCTGCCTTGCACGCAGGGGGTCAAGAGTTCGAATCTCTTTATCTCCACCATAAATCAGAACATGCAACCTAGAAAGGTTGCTTTTTTTATTAGTAAAAAAAAGGAGAAATAAAAGTGTTTTATAGAATAAAACAATTTATTTGGTCAATAAATTCTAAAATTACTAGTGAAGATATGAAATTTGTAGAAAAATATTTAAATAGTGAACAAATTCAATTATTTAACAAATTAAGTACTTGCGAACAGAAACATTGTGTAAATGTAGCAAAGGATATAAGTGAATTACATGAAAGTAATAATATAAAATATTATAATGAACTTATGAAAGCAGCATTATTACATGATATAGGAAAAATAGAGTGCAAATTAAATGTAATTGATAAATCAGTGTTAGTTATATTAGATAAATTATTTAATGGTAAACTAAAGAAATATAAAAACATAAAAAAAGTAGATGTTTACTATAACCATGCATATAAAGGATATCAAATATTAAAAAAAATAGAAGCTAATAAAAAAGTATTACATTTAGTTAAAAATCATCATAATAATAAAATAATAAATGATATTGAATTAAATATATTAAAAAAATATGATAATAAAAATTGATTATAAGTGATAAATCTAGAGTATTTCAAAAATACTTTAGATTTTTTTAGTTTTTTTGATGAAATATAGTAAAATATTTAAATAGAATGATAAAATATAAATATAGTATTAAAAAAGTGGAGGAAATTATGAATTCAGAAGAAAGAAGAAGAAGCATAGAACAACTTTTAACAAATAGTAATGGGCCGCATAAAGGACATGAATTAGCACAAAAATATGGAGTAACAAGGCAGGTTATAGTAAAAGATATAGCTATATTAAGAGCCGCTGGGAAAAAGATTGTAGCGACTCCAGAAGGGTACATGATGATTAATAAAGTATATGGTACTGTAAAAAAAGTATTAGCTTTTAATCATAATAAAGAAGATATAAAAGAAGAATTGGAAATAATAATAAAATATGGAGGTAAAGTAGAAGATGTAATAGTGGAGCATCCTGTATATGGTGAAATTAGAGGAATACTAATGATAAAGAATTTATATGACATAGAAAATTTCATGAAAAATCTGAAAGAGCAAAATGCTAAACCTTTATCAATATTAACAGGGGGAGTCCATTTACATACTATACAAACTGAAGATGAAGCAAATATGAATAAGATAATGGGAGAATTAAAAAAGAAAAACTTTTTAATTTTAGATTAGTTATTTAAAATGAGTATAATATCTAATATAATAGTGTATTTTAAGTTATAAAAACAGAATTTATTAGAATAATTTAGTGTGGAGGTATGAATGGAAAAGGTAGCACTTTTAAAATGTACAGAATATAATGTAGATACAATTGAAAGCAAATTAAGGGAAGGTTTTAATCTTTTAGGTGGTGATAAATTTTTAAAACAATTAATACCAACAGGAAGTAAAGTATTACTAAAACCTAATATGCTTAGTATAGAAAAAAAACAATCTCCTGTTGTTACTAATCATAATATCTTTGAGGCTGTTATTAGAATAATAAAAGATTATTCTAATAATATAACATTTGGAGATTCTCCAGGCTTTGGAGATTCTAAAAAAGCCGCAGAAAAATGTGGACTTATGGAAGTAGCTAAGAGGTATAATGTACATTTTAATGATTTTAATGAATCTGTACATATTAAATTAGACAATTCTATTTTATGTAAATCATGGAATGTAGCTAAAATAGCTTATGAGTCAGATGTAGTAATAAGCTTACCTAAATTAAAAACTCATGCTATGGCTTATTATACAGGTGCAATTAAAAATCAGTTTGGATGTATACCTGGTACTCAAAAAGCAACATGGCATACGAGAATGCCAGATGCTAATAATTTTTGTAAAATGTTGTTAGACCTAAATACTGTAGTAAATACTAATTTTGCTATATTAGATGGAATTATAGCTATGGAAGGTAATGGACCTAAAAATGGTAAACCTAAAAAAATGGATACTATTATAATGGGTGAAAGTTTGAGTGCTGTAGATTCTACTGCTGTTAGGTTAATAGGATATGATAACCCTATAGATACACCAGTATTAAAAGAGGTATATGATAATAATTGGGGAGCAGTATTACCTAAAGATATAGAAATTTTAGGTGAAAAAATTGAAAAAATGAAGGTTAAAGATTTTGAGCTTTGTAGAAAGGGAGGAAATTTTTATTTTATAAATCCTGCAGTAACTAATTTTTTGAGAGATATGATAGCGCCTAATCCATCATTAATATATGATAAATGTATAAGTTGTGGGCGATGTGCAGAGGTTTGCCCAGAAAAACCTAATGTAATAAATATGATTCAAAAAAAGGAAAAAGAGTTCCTGTGTGGAATATGAAAAAGTGTATAAGATGTTTTTGTTGTCAAGAATTGTGTCCTGCAGGTGCTATACAGACTAAGCATACACCATTGGGAAAATTATTAAAAATAAATAGGAGGTGAGTAAAACTTTGAGAAAGAGATATGCAGGTTTTACGATTATAGGAATTATAATTTTTGTAGCACTATTTTTAGATACAATAGTAAATTTTGTTGTTAATATAAAATGGTTTCAAGAAGTTAATTATTTATCTGTTTATTTAACTAAAATAAGTGCAGTGTTTAAATTAATGATTCCAGTTTTTATTTTAATATATATTACAATATGGTTATATTATAGAAGTTTAAAAAAATGTGTTGAAAAATGGAATAGTGAAAAAAAAGTAATAACATTTAAAAAATCTAATAAGTTTTTTATGATATTTGATATTATAGTTTCGTTGATAATATCTATATCTATATCAACAAATTATTGGTATAGGATTCTCCAATTTACCAATGCAGAGAATTTTAATGTTACAGATCCTATATTTAATATAGATATATCTTTTTATATATTTAAGCTTCCACTTATT
The DNA here is from genome assembly GCF_042688525.2 of Haloimpatiens myeolchijeotgali. Lineage (GTDB taxonomy): Bacteria > Bacillota > Clostridia > Clostridiales > Clostridiaceae > Haloimpatiens. Next base: position 67,963 of record NZ_JBHWAB010000001.1, on the reverse strand, counting down.
GAATCTATATATAATATATTTATGATATTGTTAATTGTTTTAGTAGTAGTAACTTTAATAACATATTTTTTATTAAATGCAAAAGATAGAATGAGTATAAGGGGATCCTTACAAAATGCTAAAGAATTTAAAAGCGGACTTACAAAATTTGCAGGAAGGCAGTTAGCTATAGTATCTGCTCTAATTTTACTTTTGTTATCTTTAGGATATATGATTAAAGCATGGAATTTGGTTTATTCACCTAGAGGAGTAGTTTTTGGTGCTAGTTATACAGATGTAAAAGTTAGTTTATTATTTTATAAAATAATAGTTGTAGTATCATTAATAGCTTCTATAGTTGTTTTTATTAGTGTATTAACCTCTAAAGTTAAACCTATATTTGCTTCTATAATAATAATAGTTGGTTTAATAGTAGTAGAAAATGCAGCAGCTATTATAGTTCAAAATCTTATAGTAAGATCTAACGAAAAGACAGTTGAGCAAGAATATATAACTCATAATATTAAATATACAAGAAAAGGATTTAACATTGATAAAACTGAAGAAAGTCAGTATGCTATTAAAAATAATTTAACAACTAAAAGTTTAAAAAATAATGAAGATACTATAAAGAATATAAAAATTAATTCATTTAAACCAGCATTAGAATATTATAATCAACTTCAAGTTTCAAAATATTATTATTCATTTAATGATATTGATGTAGATAGATATAATATTAATAATAGATATACACAAGTTTTTGTTTCACCAAGGGAAATAGATGTTGATTTATTGAAAGATAAAGCTAATACATGGCAGAATAGACATTTAACATATACTCATGGGTATGGCATTGTTATGAATAAAGTTAATACTGTTACAAGTTCAGGTAAACCAGATTTTGTTGTAAAAGATATACCAATTCAGAATAATTTAAACGTTAAAATTGATAATCCTAGAATATATTTTGGCGAAAAAACTAATGATTATGCTATAGTTAATACTAAATTGGGAGAACTTGATTACCCTGAGGGTTCTAAGAATAAGATGACTAATTATAAAGGAAAAGCAGGAATAAAAATGAATTTTGCAAATAAAGTTCTATTTTCTCTTTATAATAAAAATATAAAATTTCTATTATCTAAGGACATAACTAACGATAGTAAAATATTAATAAATAGAAATATAGTAGATAGAGTAAAGAAAATAGCACCGTTTTTGGTGTATGATAAAGATCCTTATATAGTAGCAGACAATAAAAAATTATATTGGGTAATTGATGCTTACACTGTTTCTAATAGATACCCATTTTCTCAACCTTATAATGGTATAAATTATATAAGAAATTCTGTAAAAGTTGTTATTGATGCGGTGGATGGAACAACAAATTTTTATATAGTGGATAAAAATGATCCTATAGTAAAAAGTTTTTCTAATATTTTTCCTAAATTATTTAAAGATTATAAACAGGTACCAGAAAGTTTAAAGAAACATTTTAAGTATCCTGAAGACTTATTCAATATTCAGTGTAAAGTATTAGGGAAATATCATGTTACAAATCCGTTGGTATTTTATAGTAGTGATGATTTGTGGGAAATATCAAAGAATGAAAAGCAAGTAAATAATGTAGAACAAGATGATGAAAGAAATTCAGCATCTTATGTTATAATGAAACTTCCAAAAGAAAATAAAGAAGAAATGGTTATACTTCAATATTTTAATGTGAATAAGAAGAATAACATGGTGTCATTATTTTGTGCTAGAATGGATAAAGATAATTATGGTAAGTTAAATCTATATAAATTTCCACAGGAGTCAATAGATAGTCCTTATTTATTTAAACAAAATATAAAACAAGATCCTGTAATATCTAAAGAGATATCTTTTTGGAATCAGGAAGGTTCAAAAGTACAATTTGGAGATACAGTAATTGTACCAATAGAAAATTCATTATTATATGTAGAACCTTTGTATATAAGAGCTAGTGGAAAAGATAGTATACCTCAAATGAAAAGAGTAATAGTGTCTTATGGAGATAAAATGGTTTTGGCTCAGGATATAGATGATGCTATAAAACAAATATTTAACTATGGTAAAAAAGATGAAATACAAGATACTACCAAAAAGAAAGATACAGTAGATATAGATAAAATTACAGGAGATATAGATAAAAACATAAAGAGGGCTAAAACTTTATATGATAAAGCAGTAGAAGCTCAAAAAAGAGGAGATTGGGCTAAATATGGAGAGTATATAAAAGAATTAGGGGAATTATTGGGGAATATTAGTACAAAGTAAACTATTTTTGTTGAAGGAGTTTTATAAAAGACTCCTTCTTTAAAATCTTAGTATATAATAATTGTCAAATAATTTAAATAAAGTTGTAAAAAATACATATATATTTTAAAATAGATATGTAAAAATTTTAGTGATGATTAATAAAAATAGAGGAAATTAGAAAAGAATGTCGAAATGCAAATAATAAATATTTTTAATTAGAGGGATAATATGGAATTGGGAGAAGAAAAGTGTAGAGAATATAACAATTTGCTTTGTGTAGGAATAGACAATCTTAATTTGATAAGGTTGCCCAAAATTATTAAAAGATTTATATATAATGGATTAAAAGATAAAGAAAGAATTTTAATATTTACAGATAATATATCATATGAGGATATAGAAAAAAACTTTTTATCTTATGATGAATATATAAATGATAATATTAATCAGGGAAATTTAAGGATTAAAGTTTATGATTCTATAAATTATAATACTAATGATAGAGATTTTTTAGATATATTAGAGATTATATCATTATTTAAAAATAAGATACGAATAATATGGGATTTTAAGAATATAGCAAAGAGGCCATCTAAATTGGACAAGGTAGTAAAAGCAGTAGAGAATATATATAGAAGAGTTAATAAAGATAATGTTAAAAACTTAATATATATAAATAATAATACTTATGATTATAAGGTATTTACAAACTTATGTTATAAATTTAATGGTGTTGTTATAATAGATAGAGAGGAAGAAATATTATTTAATGGAAAAAATGAAATTTCAAAATGTATATGGTTGGTACAATCTATTGCACAGTTAAAATATAAAAATAATAATCTAGTATTGTTTAACGATGAATTATCTAGTATACCCAAAACGTGGGATGAAGAAAAATTTAAAAATGCTATGATAGATAAAATAAAGAATTTATGTAATGTAGATTTTTGTGTGATTTATTCTTCATTAAAGGAAAAAGAAAATATTTTATCTGTAGATAGTTGTAATGGAATAACGAAAAAACATAAATATCATTTAATTAATGATAAAGGATTTATAAAATATGCTAATCTTTTAAATAAAAAGTTACTAGAACAACATGAAAATGTGTTACTTTTAAATATTGATGAAATTAATGATGAAATAATTAAAAATAAGTTTAAGAAGATTGATTTGAAATCATGTGTAGGAATATATGTTGAATATTATCAAAATATAACTGGGGTAATTTGTATTGGAAGATATATGAATGAGGAAAAAATCGATAAAGAAGATTTAGATTATATGGAATCAATATGTAAAACTGCATTTTATTTAATTCAAGAACAAAAGAATTTTTTAAATATGCAAAGTAAATTGATAGAAAATGAAAAATTAAGAGCTACAGCAGAAATGGCAGCTGGTATAGCACATGATTTAAATAATGTATTAACACCAATAGTAGGTTCAGTTCAAATGTTAAAAGAAGAAACAAATGATAAACATATAATCAAACAATTAGAAGTTATTGAAATGTGTGCGAATGATGGGAAAAACATAACAAATAAAGTGAAAAAAATAACAAAAAGTTATAATAATAAGGATGAATGGGAAATTTTTGATATAGATAATATTTTATTAGATTGTATTGATTTAACAAAAGACAAGTGGTTAAGACAAAGTGCATTAAATGGAATAAAAATAAAAGTTATACCTCAGCTTAAATCAAATTCTAAAGTTAAAGGAAATATAACAGAAATAAGAGAAGTATTTATTAATATAATATCTAATGCTATAGATGCAATGCCTAAAGGTGGAAAAATAGAGATACTTACAGATAAAGACGATAAAAACGTATATATTGAGATGAGAGATAATGGAGTAGGAATGAATGATGAAATAAGTAAAAGAGTTTTTGAACCATTTTTTACAACTAAAGGTGTAAAAGGCTCAGGACTAGGGTTGAGTGTATCTTATAAAATTATACAATCTCATGGAGGAAATGTAAAAGTAGAAAGTGGAGAAAATGTAGGGACATCTTTTTATATAACATTACCTATATGTAAAATTAAATTAAGTGAAAAAGAATTAGAAGTAAGTAATGATAAAATAAATTTTAATGGAAATATGATTGTAATAGATGACCAGGACAGAGTAAGAAAAGTAATAGCAGATATGGTAATGTCTATTTGTAAGTGTAAATTAAAGAGTTGCTCTTGTGACAATATAGAAAAGGAATTGAAAAGAAGAAAGTATGATATTGTACTTTGTGATTTTTCAATGCCTAACATGGATGGACTTCAAGTAGCTCAGATGGCGAAAAAATTAGAGAAAAATACATATTTTTGTTTAATGACAGGATGGGTAGGAAATTTTGATAAATCTAAACTTAAAAATATAGATTTTTTATTAAATAAGCCTATAAATAAGAAAAAATTAAAAGAGATGCTTGTATATTATGATATACGAAGGAATCATAAGAATATATAATAATGTATAAAAATATGAAAACACTAAATATGATATAAAGAATATTGTATTTGGTGTTTTTTATATATTTAATATATGTAAAAAAAATAATATAATAAGTAAAGTAGTATGTTTTTTAGGGAGGAAATATTATGGATTATGATGTTCTTATATTAGGGGGAAGTATGGTAGGATGTGCTATAGCATATGAACTTTCCAAGTATAGTTTAAATATAGCTTTAATAGAAAAAGATTATGATATTGCTGATGATATTTCACTTGTGAATACTGCTATAGTATATGATGGGTTAGAAACAGAAGAAGAGTTGATGGCCAAATTAGAGATAAATAGCAATAGATTATTTAATAATTTAACTAAAAAGTTTAACGTTCCTTTTAAAAAAATGAGTTCTTTGATATTAGCTAGAAACGAAGATGAAGAAGAGAAATTACAAAAAATATATAGTAGAGGTATAAAAAGAGGAATAAATGATATTGCACTTTTAAGTAATAAATATATATATGAGATTGAACCAAATTTGAATATTAAGGCTAAAAAAGCTATATATTCTCAAAATACAGGAATAGTATGTCCTTATAATCTTGCAATTGCGTATGGGGAGATAGCTTTTGATAATGGAGTTAAATTTAAATTAGAAGAAGAAGTTAAAGATATACAAAAAAGTTCAAAAGGGTATAAGGTTATAACTAATAAGAATAAATTTACTTGTAAAATAGTTATAAATACAACTCCAAGTGAAAAGTATAGTATTGATTTCAGAAAAAAAGATACAAATTATAGAAGTGTAGGCAATATAAAATACTTTTTGTTAGATAAAAGTTTTTGTAAAGACTTATCTAATATAGTGTTTATGATGAGTGAAAAAGGAGGTAGAATTGCCATAATTCCCACATTTCAAGAAAATAGTATAATAGCTATGTATAGTAAAAAAAATATAGATTATCAATATTTTATAAATCAAATATCAAATTTAGTTGGTGACATAGATGAAAAGTATATAAATAATTTTTATGAAAGTGATTATTATAATGATAATATATTAATAGATGATAGTTGTATTGATAAGGGATACATAAAAATAGATGGAAAACACTATGCACAGGTGACAATGACGCCTTTTATAGCTAAGATGATTTGTGAGACTGTAGTTAGCAATATGAATTGTAAATTGAATAAAGATTTTACAGATAAAAGAAGAGAATTTTATAGATTTAGGGATTTATCAAACGAGGAAAGAGAAAAAGTTATACAAGTGAATAAAAAATATGGTAAGATAGTTTGTGCATGTCAAAAAGTTACTGAAGGAGAAATAATAGATGCTATAAGACGTCCTTTAGGTGCACGAACAGTAGAAGGGGTTAAAAGAAGAACAGGTGCTGCGTATGGAAGCTGTCAAGGATCAAATTGTATAAATAAGATAGTTTCCATTTTGGCAAGAGAAACTAATAAAAATATAACTGATATAGTGAAAGATTCAAAGGAGTCAAAAATATTGTTAAGCAGAATTAAGGAATTTGATGAAATTTAAATAATTTATTAGAAAAGAAGGAGATTTTATGAACGAGGATATTTTTACTACACTGGTTAGAATTAAAGGCTCTCAATATAATGTTGTGTCTGTTAAAAGTAGTAGAGCTATAGATAAAAAACTTTGGATAGAGTGTTCAAAAGCTTTAAGTAGGCTATATGTAGGTGCACCAATTAAACAAGGTGATGTTGTTTGTAGTAATATTTTAAATACAGGTGTAGACATAATTTGTACTGAAAATATAGAAAAAAATAATTAATAGGAAAATTGAAATTTAAAAATATAGTATATTGACTTTATGTAAACAAAAATGTAAAATTAACCTTAATGTAGTATTTATAAAAACTTATAGAGTAAACTGGTGAAGAGGCTAGTAACATAATGAGAGAACTAAGAGAGTCAGTGGTTGGTGTAAATTGATATCTTTTATTTTGTGAATCCACCTCGGAGGGATTGTGATGAACAGTACGGATAAAACCGTTATTTTATATAAGAGAACTGGTTAACATTATATAAAAATTAGTTAATTAGGGTGGCAACGCGGAGCTTTTCGTCCCTAAAAGGGACAAAAGAGCTCTTTTTATATTTTTTGGATAAAAATATTATTTCATTATAAAAATTTGTTAACTTACAATTCTATAAATATTAATAAATAGAGGAGGAATTTATAGTGTTAGATTTAAAAAGAATAAGAAAAAATCCTGAAGAAGTAAAAGAAGCATTAGGTAATAGAGGAGAAAATTTTGATGTTACTATAATTGATGAGATTGTTAATTGTGACAAAAAAAGAAGAGAAATATTAGTAAAAGTAGAGGAATTAAAAAAGAAACGAAATGAAGAGTCTTCAAAGATAGGTAAACTAATAAAAGAAGGAAAAAGTCCAGAAGAAGCAAAAATTGAAATGAAAAAACTATCTGAAGAAATAAAGAAATTTGATGTTGAACTTAATGAAATAGATGAAAAAATAAAATATATAATGTTAAGAATACCTAATATACCATATAAATTAGTACCAGATGGAAAATCAGATAAAGATAATGTAGAAATAAGAAGATGGGGAGAACCTAGAAAGTTTGAATTTAAAGCTAATGCACATTGGGATATTGGAGCTAATCTTGATATATTAGATTTTGAAAGAGCGGGAAAAGTAACAGGTTCAAGATTTACAGTTTATAAAGGACTTGGAGCGAGATTAGAAAGATCAGTTATAAATTATTTCTTAAATATGCATACTGAAGAGAAAGGATATAAAGAAATTTTACCACCTTACATGGTAAATAGAGATAGTATGACAGGTACAGGACAATTACCAAAGTTTGAAGAAGATGCTTTTAAAGTAGCTAATAATGATTATTTTTTAATACCAACAGCAGAAGTACCTGTAACTAATCTTCACAGAGATGAGATTTTAAAGGGAGAAGATCTTCCTTTAAAATATGCAGCATATAGCGCATGCTTTAGATCAGAAGCAGGTTCAGCAGGAAGAGATACTAGAGGACTTATAAGACAACATCAGTTCAATAAAGTAGAGCTTGTTAAGTTTGTTAAGCCTGAACAATCTTATGAAGAATTAGAAAAATTAACTAATGATGCGGAAAGTGTACTTCAAGGATTAGGACTTCCATATAGAGTTGTTAGAATATGTAAGGGAGATTTAGGATTTACTGCTGCATATAAGTATGATATAGAAGTTTGGATGCCAAGTTATGCAAGATATGTTGAAATTTCAAGTTGTAGTAATTTTGAAGATTTCCAAGCAAGACGTGCTAATATAAAATATAAGGAAAATCCAAAAGCTAAACCAAAATTTGTTCATACTTTGAATGGTTCTGGAGTAGCAATAGGAAGAACTGTTGCTGCAATTCTTGAAAATTATCAAAATGAAGATGGAAGTGTTACAATTCCAGAGGCTTTAAGAGCATATATGGGTAAGGAAATCATAAAATAGTATTTGAGAATTGAGAATTCTTAATTGAACTTTTAAAGTAAATAGCAGCCACTTCCATAAGAGTTATTTTTTAATTACTAATTCTTATGGAATATTAATTAGCATTCGTCCTCACGATTAATGAAGTAAAGTGAGGATGAATGTGTAAAATAACTTGATTTTGTATAGATACTAAATAATATGAAAACTTATTTTATAAAGAAATAAATAATAAACAATAAAATTCAAAAAAATAATTGACAAATCACATTATATTTATTATAATAAGTGTTGTCGTCAGACATGGAGAGATGGTCGAGTTGGTTTAAGGCACCGGTCTTGAAAACCGGCGTACGTGGAAGCGTACCTAGGGTTCGAATCCCTATCTCTCCGCCATTTAAATAATATGTAATATATTTTGTAGAACATAGAGAAATATCTAAAAAATATTGACAATTTACAATAAAATTATTATAATAGTATTTGTCATCAAATATGGAGAGATGGTCGAGTTGGTTTAAGGCACCGGTCTTGAAAACCGGCGTACGTGGAAGCGTACCTAGGGTTCGAATCCCTATCTCTCCGCCATTTAAATATATATAATATACTTTGTAGGACATGGAGAAATACTCAAGTGGCTGAAGAGGCGCCCCTGCTAAGGGCGTAGGTCGGGTAACCGTCGCCCGGGTTCAAATCCCGGTTTCTCCGCCAGAACATCTAACTTTTAGTTAGATGTTTTTTTATTTTATAAATATAAAATGGTTAATATTTATAAGTCTTGAAGCTTATTTATTTAAGAGTTATAATAAAAAAAATACTACAAATACTAAGAAGGGGATTATATGTTAAAAGGAACAAAAGTTCTCATAAAATCTATTGAAACAAAAGATATTAATATATTATATAATATACTATCCGATGAAGAAGTACGAAAGTATGATGGTGCGTATATAATATTACCAAGTAGAGAATGTATCATAGAGAATATTGACAAGATAAGAAATAATAATAAAGTAAAATATTTAAGTATTGTAAATGAAAAAAATATAGTAATAGGATATTTAACATATAGACAAGCTCAAGATGCACCTAATATTTATTCTTTGGGTATTACTGTAGGTAAAAAATTTTGGCATAGGGGATATGGACAAGATTCCATAAATACTATATTGAAATATTTATTTTTAAATAGAAATGCTCATAGAGTAGAGTTAGAAGTAGTTGAATTAAATAAAAGAGCAATTAAATGTTATAAAAAGTGTGGATTTAAAGAAGAAGGAATTAAAAAGCAAAGATATTTTGTAGAAGGAAAATACATAGATGTTTTAATTATGGCTATATTAAAAAGTGAATATATGGTAAATGATTAATAGATAAAATATAATATTAATTTTTAAATTTTTAAGTTTTACTAATATACGTAAATTAGATTTTAAAATTGATTTTTTATTTATTTTATGGTAATATAGATATGTTGTTGATAAATAAATATTTGCGTCAGTAGCTCAGTTGGATAGAGTAGCTGGCTACGAACCAGTTGGTCGGGGGTTCGAATCCTCTCTGACGCACCAATGAAAAAATCTGTGATTTTTTAAATCATAGATTTTATTTTTTTATATTTTAAGGATAATAGTTGAAATATTTATAAATAATTACTATACTTAATAATTAAGGGTGGTATGTTAAAATATATTATTTTTTGGAATAATAAAGAAATAGTATAATTATACGATAAATATTATTAACTATTAGTTTTTATTCATAGGGGGAATGAGAATGGGAAGGTTAAATAAAAATATGAAATATAAGCATAATTCTAAAATAAAAAGTCTTAATATTTTTAATAAAGTAAATAAATCACAAAATTCAAAAGACGAAAATAAATTAAAAATAAGTGATAAAAAGAATTTTATGTCTATAAAAAAACAAATACCTTTACTCATTTCATTAATTGTAATTATTTCAATGGTAGTTACGTCATTTTTTACATATAATGCAGTTTCAAATATTCTTTTTAAACAAAGTAAAAGTGAAATGACTTCAGTTAATAAAAAAGCTGTAGAAACTATAATAACAATGTTAGAAAGAGATAAGTTAGAAATTGAAAATTTATCTAAATACAAAGGTATGTATACAGTTAGTAAGAATATACATGGTAATAAAGTTAAAGACGATAAGCTGATGAATGAAATTTTTGAGTATTTAAGAGATTATACTAATAGTAAATCTTACATTGAAGATATTTTTTTAGTAGATAGTAAAGGAAAGATATTTAATTCTAGTGATAAGTCAGATATTGGAAAAGATTTAAGTAAACAAAATTTTAATACAATGACATTAGGGGGAAATTATTTTGTTAGTGAAACAATAAATTCTAATAAATCCCAAAAGGCTATAGTAATCTTTACAAGCCCTATAAAAGACCCTGAAAATTATGATCAAGTAATAGCATATACTGCAATGGCTGTTTATGCAGATAGTTTTTCAAAATATTTGAAGAATGTAAAAGTAGGAGATACCAAGAATAGTTACGCATATATGATAGATGAGAATGGAGGTTTGATTTATCATCCAGTAAAAGAAAAGATGGGAAAGTCTATAAATGTTAAATATTTCAAGAATGTTGTGAAAAAAATGAAAAAAGGTCAAAAGGTCAATAATTCAGTTATAGATTATAATTATGGAGGAATTAATAAGATAGCTGCTTATAATATTATACCTAAGACTAATTGGATGTTAGTTTTATCTTGTCATGAAAAAGAAATAAAACAACCAATTAATGAATTTACAAAGAGAATAGCGGTTATTGTTTTAATAATAATAATTGTGTCAGTTTTAATAGGAACGATTATATCTACAAAGATTATAGATCCTATAAGTAAAATGACAAACATTATTAATAAAATTGCTAATTTAGATTTAACACATAATGATAAATATAAATATTTAGCTAAAAGAAAGGATGAAGTTGGGTTAATAGTTAATTCCATTTTTAATATGAGAAAAACTCTTAGAAATGTAGTTGAAGAACTTATTGAGGCGGGAGAACAAATAGATAAAAATGCTTTCTTAGTGGACAATCTTACTGAAAAATTAAATATTGAAGCAGAAGAAACTTCTCAAGATACATCTGAAATAGCTTCATCAATTCAACAGGTAGCAGCATCTTTTGAAGAAATTTCTGCATCATCAGGTAGTATGGAGAATTCAGTGAGTGTTATTGCTAATAAGTCGCAAGAAGGTTCAAATAAAACAAAAACAATTGTAAAAGAGGCAGATAGTTTATCACAAGGAGCATATAAATCGATAAAAAGTTCTAAGGATATATATGTTAGTGTAAAAAAACAACTTCAAGAAGCTATAGAACAAGCTAAGGCAGTTAAGCGTATAGAAACTTTGGCTAATGGAATTATAGATATTACAGAACAAACCAACTTATTAGCATTAAATGCAAGTATTGAAGCTGCTAGAGCTGGAGAAGCAGGAAGAGGATTTTCTGTTGTTGCTGATGAAGTTAGAAAACTTGCTGAGCAGTCAGCTAGTATAGCAACAGATATACAGAATGTAGTTAAGATAGTTAATTCATCAGTAAAAAATTTAACTAATAGTTCAGAAAAAATGTTAAATTTCGTAGAAAAACAAGTTGAAATTGATTATGATAAATTAATTAAGATGGGACAGCAATACAAAGATGATGCAAACAACTTTGAAGGTTTTATGATAGAATTTACAAATAAATCTGAAGAACTAGATTTAACTATAAAAAATATAGTAGAGGCTATTGAAGAAGTAAATAAAAATGTAAATAATGGAGCTGAAGGTGTAGAAAGTATTTCTTCAAAAGTAATGCAAATTTCAGATAAGATAGGTAATATAAAAAATAGTTCTATAGAAAACAGAGAAAGGGCAGAAAAATTAAAAAAGATTACTTATAAATTCAAAATATAATAGATGATAGGGAACATACATAGATTTGATTTACACAAACCTAGATATGTTTCCAAATATAATAAATGATAAAAGGATTAGCTTATTTAGCTAATCCTTTTATTGATTTAAATTGATTCCTAATTGTTCTCCAAACATAATAGAACATTCATATCCTAGTTTAGTTTGTTTTAATATATCATCATCAATTTTTATAGTGTTTTCTTTAAAAAATAATATAACTGTTGATCCTCCAAATTTAAAATAACCTTTTTCATCTCCTCGTTTAATTTTCTCATTAGTTTTATAGGTTTGAATAATAGATCCTACACAAGTAGCTCCTACCTCTATGTATAATACGTCTTTAAAGTTTTCAGAAGCAAATATACTCCATTCCCTTTTATTTTGACAAAATAGTTTATGTATGTTGTTAAGGGCTATAGGATTTACAGAATAATAATATCCATTTATTTTCATAGTTTTAGAGCATATACCATCATCTATAAAGTGAAATCTATGATAATCAGTAGGACAAAGTCTTAATACAATACAAGAACCGTTATTATATTTTGATATGATGTTTTTATCATCTATAAGGTCAGATAGTTTATAGGTTATGTTTTTAATTTGTATTAAATTATTTATATCTATATTATTGTAAGCTAGAACTTTTCCATCACAAGGAGAAATAAGTATATTTTTATCTTTAGGAATAGGTCGAGAATTTTTTGTTAATTTTCGAATAAAGAAATCATTAAAACATTTAAAATTACTTTTTTCATACATAGACATATCAATATTAAATTCATTTATAAACTTATTTATTTTATTTTTACTAAATTTAGTATCACAATAAGTACCATATATTTTAGAAAACAACTTTTTCTTTATTAACAATTCTAGTAAGTTCATACCTAGTGGTGAAGAATAAGTCCAGTTTAAATATTTAGCACCTGCTACCTGTTCAATTTCATAGAATTTTTTATTTCTATTATAGTATTTTATAATCATTATAAATACTCCTTTTAAAATAATTATTAATTTAATAATTATTATATCATTATTTTTTTGGATTTTAGAAATTAATTATAAATAACTTAACTTTTGTAGTTAATAAAATAGTATAATTAGATTGTATTAAATTTGTACTTGCCAGTCAAAATATAGGTTTCAATGGAGTGAGAGAAGTGAATAAAACTAAAAAAGTTATTTTTGAATCGGGTATAAAAATATTTTCTATTTATGGGTATGATGGTGCAACTATGGATGAGATTGCGTCTAATGCTGGTGTGGCTAAAGGAACATTATATTATCATTTTAAAAGTAAACAAGAAATATTTGAATATATAGTAGAAGAGGGTATGAAGATTATACAAGATGAAGTGGAATATAGAGTAAATAGGCAAGAGGAGTGTATATGCAAGTTAAGAACATTATGTAAAACTCAGCTAAATTTACTTTATCAAAATAGAGAATTTTTCAAAGTAATAATGAGTCATTTATGTGGACAGGAAATAAGAAATTTACAAATAAGAAATGTAATACAAACTTATATAGAATTCATTGAAGAAATTTTAAAAGAAGCTATGAATGAAGGAAAAATAAAAAAAGGGAAACCATCATTTATGGCATATATTTTTCTTGGAACATTATATTCAGCAGAAGTATATGAACTTATTAATGGAAATGAACAAGAAGTAGATGAAGTTATAGATGAGTTAATGACATATACATTAAAAGGAATAGAAATATAATGTAAATAGGACTAGAAATCTAGTCCTATTTACATTTTCCCAGATTTCATTATAGAGATTAATAGCCAAAAACCCATTATAGCAGCTATAAAAAAACCGAATAAACCTATTATAGACATATCATAAATTTTAGGTCCTAAGTTTGAACTTAGTATTAATGAAGAACCTATTATCATAGAAGATATTATTAGTGCAAAAGTAATTCTATTTACCATTTTATTAAGTTGGTTTACTGGTTTTTTTAAGTTATTGTGTTCAAGTTGAACTTTAGCTCTACCAGTTAATATACTATCAATTAGTTCTAGACTTTTAGTAGGTAATTTTCGTGTATCTTTAAAAAATATATAAGAATTTAATAGTAGTTCATCAAAGCTTAAATTTTCAAGAAAATCAAATTTATTTTTTGATTTTACGTAAGGTATAATTATATCTAAAATTTTTATTTCTGGGGAAATTTTTGCAACTACTCCTTCTATTATTACCATTCCTCTTATAAGAAGTGTTAAATCTTTTGGAAGTTGAATATTATTTCTTTTACATGCATCAAATATTTCTTGAAGTAGTACTGATATTTTTATGTTTTGTAAATTAGTATTTAAGTAACTAGCAAGTATATAATCAATATCTTCATATAGGTTATTCCTATCTACATAACCTTTTTTTATTCCTATAGAAAAAACAGCAGATATCATTTTATTTATATCATTATATGCTGCAGCTAAAATTATATCATTCAAAGTTTCTTTTAAAGAATTTGATATAGTTCCCATTATTCCAAAATCTAAGAAACATATTTTACCATCTTGTATTAGTATATTTCCAGGATGAGGATCTCCATGAAAAAAGCCATCACTAAATACTTGTTTAAAGTAAGAAAGAGCTAATTTTTTACCTATATCATTTAAGTCATAGCCGTTTTCTTTTAATGTAAAAGTGTTATCTATTTTGAAACCGTTAATTTTCTCCATAGTTAATACTTTTTTTCCACATAAATTATCAATTACGTAAGGTGCGTAGATACATTTTACATTTTGATTTATTAATTTAAATTTTTTTATATTTTTAGCTTCATATTCGAAATTTAATTCCATTTTAGTGGATTTTATAAGTTCATCTACAGCTTCTTTAGGATTGATTAATGCATCAGAAAATTTAGTTTTTGTTAGAGAAAATATTTTAGATAATATAGATAAATCTAAGCGCATTTTTTCAGAGATTTTAGGTCTTTGGATTTTAACTATAACATTTTCACCAGTTTTTAATTTAGCTTCATGGACTTGAGCTATAGAGGCACAAGCTAAAGGTGTTTTATTAAAATTTAAAAAAACATCTTCAATATTCGTATTAAATTCATTAAAAAAAACATGGTTTACATTTTCATAGGTTTCTTGTGCTACATTATCTTGAAGTTTAGAAAATTCTTTTATATAGTTATCAGGTAAAATATCAGGTCGTGTACTTAGTATTTGACCTATTTTGATAAAGGTTGGACCTAATTCCTCAAAAGCTTTTCTAAGGTTTTCAGGGGCCTTAGGACCTTTGCTAAGTTTAGAATCTACAAGAAAACCGAATCCGTGGAATGTCAAAGTTTTTACAATTTCTCTAAAGCGTTTAACAGATTGTTTCATTTTATAAATCACCCTTTTTTAGTAGGCGTATTAGCTTATAATATATAATTAAAAGCCCAAATGGGCTTTTAATTATATGTTATTGTTATTGTTTGTTTAAATTATCTATTTTTTCTTCAAGATTTATTATTCTTTGTTTTAAGGAAGTTACTTCATCGTTACTTGCAAAATTCATTTCATTTAAAAGTTCTGCTATATCTTGTTTTGTTACAGGTTTTATATCTTCAGCTTTATTTTTTACAACTTCTGTTTTAGATTTTATATTTCTCTTTAATTCTTCTGATAATTCTTTTCCTTCGTCTAAAGTAAGCTTACCTTTTTCAACAAGATTGTCTACTAAACTTGATGCTTTTTCATAAGTGTATGCAGCTGAGCCTATTCCCGCAAGAAGAATACTTTTAAATTCTTTTTTCATATATATGACCTCCCTAATACAGTATTTCCTTATTTATATAATTATTATACTGTATTGGAAAATATAATTATATATTTTAAATATATGTTTAATAATTTATTAACTAAACTGCTGTACTTTTAGTTTCTATTCGTGTATATTCAACACTAGGGTTGTTATTTCTATTTGATAAAAATTCTTTAGCAATTTGAGGAAATGACAGATAAGAAAGAATATCTTCTTCTCTTGTTGATAATTCTGATATTTCCTTTTTAGCATTTTCAAATGCAGGTGGTAAAGTAGATGCGTATCTACCTTCTATAGGTGTTTCATTTCCAAGAGCTTTTTTCATAACTTCGTTATTTATTTCTCCAGGGGCTTTACCATATTCACCTCTGCAATAAGCTTTAACTTCTTTTAATATCATCTTATATCTTTCGCCAGTTAAAACATTTACAGTAGCTTGAGTTCCTACCATTTGACTCATAGGAGTTACAAGAGGAGGATATCCTAAGTCTTTTCTAACTTTTGGAACTTCAGCCAAAACTGAATCTAATTTATCAAGAGAATTTTGAGCTTTAAGTTGAGAAATCATATTTGAAAGCATACCACCAGGAATTTGATTTATTAATCCTTCAGGTCTAGGAGTTAATACTTTAGGATCTAATCTTCCTGAAGATATGAAATGCTCTCTTATTGGTTTAAAGAAATTATTTATTATTGTTAATTTATCTTTATCGAGATTTGTATTATATCCAGCTGAAGTTAATGCATAATGCATAGATTCAGTAGGTGGTTGAGCAGTACCACTACATAATGAAGAAATTGCACTATCTATTCCATCTACACCTGCTTCAACAGCTTTTAGATAAGACATTTCAGCTAGTCCATTTGTACAGTGAGAATGTAGAAATACAGGTATCTTTACATTTTCTTTTATATTTTTAACAAGATCATATGCTATATTTGGCATTAGAAGTCCTGCCATATCTTTTATACATATAGAATCTGCTCCCATGTTTTCAAGTTGTTTTGCAAGATTAGTGTAATTATCAACATCATGAATAGGACTTACAGTATAAACTATAGTACCTTGTGCATGAGCTCCTTGTTTTTTAGTTTCATCCATAGCAACTTTTATGTTTCTATAGTCGTTTAAAGCATCAAATATTCTAATTATGTCTATTCCATGATATACAGCCATTTTGATAAATCTTCTAACTACATCATCAGGATAATGTTTATAGCCTAATATATTTTGACCTCTTAAAAGCATTTGTAAAGGTGTTTTAGTAACTACTGATTTTATTTTACTTAACCTTTCCCATGGATCCTCATTTAAATATCTTAAACATGAATCAAAAGTAGCTCCACCCCAACACTCTAATGAATAATATCCTGCATTATCTAATTCTTTTAATATAGGTGCAAATTGATCAAATGACATTCTTGTAGCTATCAATGATTGATTTGCATCTCTTAATATAGTCTCAGTTATATTAACTTTTTTCAATGTTATCACCTCTATAAGAATATTTTCAATTACTTGTATTTTAGCACAAACCTATAAAAAAATCATTCATTTCATGCAATAAATCATTTATTTTTCAGAAACATTTGCAAATTATGATTTAATAAAAACATAATATCGTGATTTTATAATTAAATGGTGTATTACAAAGATAAATCATTTAAAATTAAACATAGAAATATAAAAAAATATTATATCGAATTAAAATGTAAAATTGACAATGTATTCAAATTGTAATAAAATAATAAGGTAAAATGAATATGCGCTCGTAGCTCAGTAGGATAGAGCAGCGGTTTCCTAAACCGCGTGCCGGGGGTTCAATTCCTCTCGGGCGCACCATGAAAGCCTTATTTTTCTTAAATATTTAAGAAAAATAAGGCTTTTATTTTTTTATATATGATAAAAATTTTATAGTATAGATGTAAAAGTCTTTTGCTTAAAGTACAAATATTCTGTAAATAGTGCTTGTCAAAAAATAAACCTGATGGTATAATATCAACAATACTTTAACGATTTAATAAGATAAAGTGATAAAGCATTGACACATAATTAAGAAAAAGAAGGAGAGAATTATGAAATCATTATTAATATTTTGTAGAAAATTTCATCATCATTTAAAGAGGGGTTAGTTATCGAAGGAGATAGATATTACCTCTTATTGTTATATAAATATTTAAGGGGTGTATCTATAGAAAATAGTAGAAACTATAGGTATCGCCTATAGTTTCTTTATTTTAATAATGGTTTAGAATTTTCATTTTACATATATAAGGTTAAATATATATTTGAAGATTTCTTATACTAGGGGAGGAAAGATTAATATGGCATTTTTCAACTTAATGGATGAAATTTATAGAAATCATAAAAGATTTCAGACAGAAAGAGAAGTAGAAAATATGTTTGTAAAAGAAGGATATACTTACATAGAACCTAATTGTTTTGAAGATTATGATTTTGTTGATTTTTTAAATCAACGAATTAAAAAAGAATCAATGGTTAAAGTGCTAAATGGTAATGGAGATGTTTTAATAGTAAGACCTGATGTTACAACAAGTTTGATGAAAAAATTTATTCCTTGCTTAAAGGAAAATGGAAATATAAAAGTATTTTATAATACTACTGTTTTTAAGTCAGATGAAAAACGAGAGATTCAAAATTTTTATCAAATGGGAGTTGAATATATAGGAAAAGACTCGTCTGAAGGTGATGGAGATATGATTACATTAGTTCTTCAGATTTTAAAAAAGTATTCAGAAGATTTTATTGTAGAAATTAATAATAGTAAATATATTGATGGGCTTTTAAGAGAGGAAAAATTAAAAGAACATAAAGAAAAAATTAAAGATTTACTTTATAGAAAAAGTCGTTTTGCTCTTATTGACTATATAAATAAGCTTTCTTTAAATAGTGAATTAGTTGACTGTTTAAAGAATATTTTAGATTTTCAAGGTGATTTTTATGAAGTATTAAAAAAAGTAAATATGTATTATATGAATGATTATATGAAAGAAGCATTAATTGAGCTGAAAAATATATATGAATGTATAGATGAAGAAGATCACAAATATATTCATTTTGATTTATCTATGACCACAGAAATGGATTATTATGATGGAGTTGTTTTTAAAGGATATTGTAATGGTTCTATACATGAAATTATTAGTGGAGGTAGATATGATTCTTTTACACAAGAATTTGGTAGAAAGGTACCAGCTATAGGATTTTGTGTTTATATAGATGCGTTGATGAAATTGTTATAAAGGAGGAAAAGAATTGATTACTATAGCATTAGCAAAAGGAAGATTAGCACATGAATCTATTAAAATATTTAAGAATATAGAGATTGGAGATTATATATGTATAGATTCAAGAAAACTTATTTTTGAAGATAAGAAAAATGGAATACGTTTTTTATATGTAAAACCATCAGATGTAGTAATTTACGTACAAAAAGGTGTTGCAGATTTGGGAATTGTAGGTAAGGATGTGATATTAGAGAGTGATAGTGATGTTTACGAAGTTTGTGATTTGGGATTTGGAAAATGTAAATTTTCAGTAGCAGGAAAAAGTGATCAGGTAATTAATAAAAAGGATAAGGTATTAAAAGTAGCAACAAAATATCCTAAAGTGGCAACAAAATATTTTGAAGAAAAAAATCAACCTATTGAAATTATAAAATTAAATGGTTCAGTAGAATTAGCACCATTAGTAGGGTTATCAGATGTGATTGTAGATATAGTAGAGACAGGAAATACTTTAAAGGTTAATGGGTTAGCTGTTTTAGAGGATATATCGGCAATTAGTGCAAGACTTATTGCTAATAGAGTTAGTTATCGGTTTAAATTAGAAGAAATTAGTTATATTGTTAAGTCTTTAGAAAATTGTTTAGACCAGCTAGTAATAGTCAATAGTTTTTTTAAAAAAATTTATTTTTAAATTAGGGTATAGCAAAGCTAGCTATTGTAAAAATACGAACAATAGCTCTCTAATTTATTATTTGGGTTTAAAGCCGATTAGGCTACTGTTTTACATTGATTTTGAAGATACATTTTCTCGTGTATCTTAGGATCTCTAATCTCAAAAGGTTTCTGGTTTTTAAGAACCGAGAATATGTACTTGATTAGTTTGTTCATAACAGCACCTAAAGCCACTTTTTTCTTTTTACCTTTAAGATTTTCTTTGTAGTATTTAAGCAAAACTTCATTGTTAGGTTTACCATTTTTGTTAGTTCTCACGGATGCTAATGCGATAGCATATAAGGCTCGGCGTCCGATTCTGGTACCACGCTTAGACATTTTATTTCTATCACTGTTGAATTTGCCTGATTGATTAACAGAAGGATCGATACCAAAATATGCAATTAAATGCTTAGGCTTAAGAAAACCGTTGATGTCACCAATTTCACTCATTATAGTTATTGCTGTTAATTCACCAATACCAGGTATTGAGTATATTAATTGGATGTTTTTAATAAATGTCTCTGGAAGCCTACGGCTTTTTATAAGTGAATGTATTTCCTTCAGCAAACATTCAAGTTGAGTTTCTAAGGTTTCTATCAATGAAATTGTATTAGTGATTTTTACAAATAAGCTAGACGACTTTATCCCAATATAGAGTGCTTCTTGGGAAATAAGAATCAGTTTTTTATAAAGATTTTCACTATAGTTTAGTCCTTTTCTTGAATTGCTAGAAATGATTTCTATCAAAATCTCTCTATCTGCATCAAGAATGGCTTGTGGACTAGTAAATTGCTTAAGTATAGCTAAAGAAGTTTTACACGTAATATTTGAAAATACGGAATTGTATCCAGGAAAAATAACTCTTAAGTCAGTAGATAATTTTTTCTTATAAGTAGATTTAGTATCTGTTAATTTATAGTAGTCTCTGCAGAGAGATTTTAAGGTATAAATTTCAACATCGAATGCAGAAGAACATTTAACAGATTGAAATTTACCTATTTTAGCGATGGATATTGCATCACTTTTATCATTTTTCACTTTTCTTATTCCACTATTTTTGTTACTATTAGTAATGAGTGGATTAAAGATAAATGTTTCGAACTTATCTTTAAGAAAGTGGAAAAGAGTAAGGTGATAAACACCAGTAGATTCCATGAAAATGCCAGTTTTCATGTTAAACCTTCTTCCGCTTTTTTTATTTGATCTACTAGGTAATCAAAACCATCTCTATTATGTTTAATCTTAAAAGGCTTTCTGTAAATTTCACCGTTAGGTGCCAGAATAGCTACTACTGAAAAATCTGCTGATACATCAATTCCAACTGTTGGTTTATATAAAAATTTACTCATGTGTATTATCTCCTTTATTTTTGAGATAGAATAGATATTCCATTTCTATCAGTAATTCTATAACCTTGTTTGTGACACGGGTAATTCCCAAAAGGAAACCCAACCAGCTAAACATAGAGTTCTCACTGATGGAATGATACGCTAATTCACGGGTATAAATGACTCGACAGAGTCACTCCCAGGAGGTGTACATCTATCCTCTATTCAGGAGATATTATACCAAAATATTTAACTGTATAGGTTTCAATTTGACTTTAATAGAAAACTTAGTTTAGATGTAAAATGAACGCCCTATCGGGCAGAAATAATTAGAATAATAATAAAAAGATTTGTCGTAATGTTCGTTAGAATAATAGATAGTTTTCTATTGAATGTTATGACTACATTATACAAGGAGGTGCATTATGATACAAACTATTTATTTTAATGAACATGATGGGTTTTTAGAAAAATTATTTGATAGAAATCAATTTGAATTTGAAGAAATAAATAATAAGGTAGATAAAATTTTAAAAAATGTAAGAGTAAGAAAAGACAAAGCATTAAAAGAATATACATTAAGATTTGATGGAGTTGAATTAGAAAATTTTTTAGTATCAGAAGAAGAAATACAAGCGTCTATTTCTAATGTAGATGAAGCATTAAAAAATGATTTAATGAGAGCTAAGGAAAATATTAAAAAATATCATCAAAAGCAATTAAAAAAATCATATACCTTGTATGAAGGAGAAGAAGTAATTTTAGGACAATTAGTAAACCCTATAGAAAGAGTTGGTATTTATGTGCCAGGAGGGAAAGCGGCATATACTTCTACAGTTTTAATGAATGCTGTACCTGCTAGAATTGCTGGAGTGAAGGAAATTATAATGGTAACACCTCCTAATCAAGAAGGAAAAATTAAAGATTCTATTATTTATGCAGCTTCAATTGCAGGTGTAGATAAAATTTATAAATTAGGAGGAGCTCAGGCAATTGCAGCACTTGCTTTTGGAACAGAAAGTATTCAAAAGGTTTCTAAAATTGTAGGTCCGGGAAATATTTATGTAGCTATGGCTAAGAAAAAGGTTTCAGGTTATGTAGGGATAGATATGATTGCTGGACCAAGTGAAATTCTAATAATAGCTGATGAATTAGCTAATCCTAGATATGTGGCCGCTGATTTGATTTCTCAAGCGGAACATGATGAAATGGCAGCAGCTATATTGGTAACTGATTCTGAAAAACTAGCTAAAAAGGTTAAAGAAGAATTAAGATTTCAAGTAGAAAAATTAGAAAGAAAAGAAATTATTAAAAAATCATTAAGAGATTATGGATGTATAATTATTACTAATTGTTTAAATGATACTGTTCAAGTAGCTAATGAGATAGCTCCCGAACATTTAGAGATTCTTACAAAAAATCCTTTTGACATTTATAAAATGGTTAAAAATGCAGGAGCTATATTTTTAGGAGAATTTTCTCCAGAACCATTAGGGGACTATTTTGCAGGAACCAATCATACCTTACCAACTAGTGGAACGGCTAAATTTGCATCACCTTTATGTGTAGATGATTTTTTAAAAAAAACTGAACTTGTTTATTATAGCAAAGAAGCTCTTTTGAAATCAAAAGATGCTATTGTTAGAATTGCAGAGGATGAGGGTCTTTCAGCACATGCAAATGCTATAAAAGTAAGATGGGAGGATTAGAAGTGAGAGAGAAGGAAAGTATCCGTAATTTAAAAGGATATGAGGCATGTCAAATTCCTTTTGAAATTAAGTTAGATGCTAATGAAGGGAAAAATATATTACTAAGCAATTTATATGAAGAAGGTTTAATATTAGATAATGAAACCCCAATTAATCTTTATCCTGATAATGATGCTATATTATTAAAAAAAGAATTATCCAAGTATTTAAATGTTTCAATAAATCAAATATTAGTAGGTAATGGATCTAGTGAAATGATTGAACTTATTATTAAAACTTTTGTAGATAAGGATGAAACTATTTTAAGTTTTACACCTTCTTTTAGTATGTATAAAATATATGCTCAAATATATGGAGCAAATTTTGTAGAGGTAAATAGTAATGATGATTTTTCTTTAGATATGAAAAAGATGATAAAAAAAGCTAAGGAAATATTTCCTAAAGTGATATTCATATGTAATCCTAACAATCCCACAGGATATTTAATTGATTTAAAAGATATTAAAAATCTCTTAGAGGAGACTGATGCTTTAGTTGTTGTGGATGAGGCATATATAGAATTTGCAGAAAAATCTATACTTTCAGAAATTGAGAGATATGAAAATTTAATTGTTTTACGTACTCTTAGTAAAGCATTTGGTTTAGCAGGAATTAGAGTGGGAAGTATGATTAGCAATGAGGAATTAATAGACATAATGAAAAAAGTAGTATCTCCTTATCACTTAAATAGTATATCTCAATATTTAGCAGTCAAAGCACTCCAGAATAAAGAAAACCTAAAACCTTATATTGAAGAAATAAAGCTTCAAAGAATATTTTTATATAAATCTCTACAAAAACTTGGAATGAAAGTAGTTCCTTCTTATGCAAATTTTTTATTTTTTCAGTCAGATATTAAAGATTTATATAATAAATTAGTAGATAAAGGAGTTTTAATTAGAAAATTTTCAGACAAGCTTTCAAAATATTTTCGTGTAAGTATAGGTGATCCAAGTGAAAATAAAAAGTTTATAGGTTGTTTAAAGGAGATTGTAAAAAATGAGAATGGCTAAAATAAAAAGAAAAACTTTAGAAACAGATATTGAAATAGAAATAAATTTAGAAGGAACAGGCAAAAATCAGATTGATACAGGAATTGGAATTTTTAATCATATGCTTACATTATTTGCTTTTCATAGTAATTTTGATTTAGTTATAAAGTGTAAAGGAGATTTATGGGTAGATGAACATCATACTTTAGAGGACTTGGGAATAACGCTAGGAAGAGCTTTTTATGAAGCACTTGGAGACAAAAAAGGCATTAAAAGATATTCAAATATATTTATACCTATGGATGAATCTTTAGCAAGAATTGTTGTAGATATTAGTAATCGGCCTTATCTAGTTTATGATATAAATTTTGAAAGAGAAAAAATAGGAAATGTAGATACCCAAAACTTTAAAGAGTTTTTTAGGGCTTTTGTTCAAGAAGCAAGGATTACTTTACATATAGCATCTTTATATGGAGAAAATAATCATCATATTATTGAAGGTGTTTTCAAAGGAATTGGTAGAGCATTAAAAGAAAGCATACAGATTGTAAATAATCAGGTAGCTTCATCAAAGGGGGTTTTATAGATGCATGTAATTATTGATTATGATGTGGGAAATTTAGATTCTGTTCAAAGAGCTTTTAAAAGAGTAGGAATTGATACAATTATTTCTGGAGATAAAGAAGTTATTAAAGATGCAAAATCATTAATTCTTCCTGGAGTAGGTGCTTTTGGGGATGCTATGGAAAAGTTGAAAGAAAGGGATTTAATTAAAAGTATAAAAAGACATGTGAACTGTGGAAAATTTTTAATTGGTATTTGCTTGGGGATGCAACTTCTCTACGAAAAAGGATATGAATATGGAGAATATCAAGGACTTGATTTAATTAAAGGAAGCGTAAAGATATTAGACATTTCTCTTAAAGTACCTCATATGGGTTGGAATCAATTAAATTTCATTAAAAAAGATCCAGTTTTAAGATATATAAAAGAAAATGATTATGTGTATTTTGTACATTCCTATTATGTTAATTCATCACAAAATGAGTTAATTGCATATGCAGATTATGAAAAAAAAATTCCTGCTATTGTGAGGAAAAAAAATATATATGGTATGCAGTTTCATCCAGAAAAAAGTGGTGATGTAGGAGAAAAAATATTAAAAGCATATGGGGAGATGATAAAATGATACTTTTCCCAGCAATAGACATAAAAAATAACCAGTGTGTAAGGCTTTGTCAAGGTGATTTTGAAAGGCTAAAAGTATATGGAAAAGATCCAGTGCTTATGGCAAAAACATGGAAAGAAAGAGGGGCTGAATTTTTACATTTAGTGGATTTAGATGGGGCAAAAGATGAAAAATTAATAAATCAAGACTCTATAGAAAAAATAATAAAAACTATTGGGTTACATGTTCAAGTAGGAGGAGGAATTAGAAGTAAAAAAAGAGTTGAAAAATTACTAGCATTAGGAATAGAAAGAGTTATAGTTGGAACCATTGCTGTTGAAAATAAAAAACTATTAAAAGAATTAGTAGATGAATATAAAGAAAGAATTGTAGTCTCTATTGATGCAAGAAATGGAAAAGTTGCGTTAAGAGGATGGAAAGTAATTAGTGAAGTATCTTCTATAGAACTTTGTAAAGAGCTTGAACAAATTGGGGTAAAAACAATTGTGTATACAGATATTTCAAAAGACGGTATGATGATGGGACCTAACTTTCATATCTATGAAGCTTTATCTAAGGAAGTAAATTTAAATATTATTGCATCTGGAGGAATTTCATCCATAAAAGATATTTATAGACTAAAAAATATGAATATATATGGAGCAATTATTGGGAAAGCTTTATATGATGAAAAGATTGATTTAAAGGAGGCTTATAGATGCTTGCAAGAAGAATAATACCTTGCTTAGATGTAAGAGATGGACGAGTAGTTAAAGGAAAAAAATTTGAAGGAATTGTGGATGTGGATAGTCCAGAAAGATTAGGAAAATATTATAGCAAATGTGGTGCTGATGAATTGGTGTTTTATGATATTACTGCCTCTCATGAAAAAAGAAAAACTTCATTAGATTTTGTATCAAAGGTTGCAGAAAATATCAATATTCCGTTTTGTGTAGGAGGGGGTATATCTAGTATTAATGATTTTACAGATATTTTAAGAAGAGGAGCGGATAAGGTTTCTATTAATTCATCAGCAGTTATAAATCCAAATTTGATTAAGGAAGCATCGAAAAAATTTGGTGCTCAGTGTGTTGTATTATCAATCGATGCTAAAAAAGAGGGAAAGAATTTATGGCGGGTTTATGTAAAAGGTGGACGAGAAAAAACAGAGTTAGATGCTATAAATTGGGCAATAGAGGGTGAAAAATTAGGAGCAGGAGAGATTGTTGTTAATAGTATAGATGAAGATGGTATGAAGAATGGATATGATATAGAACTTTTAACCCAAATTACACAAAAGGTAAAAATTCCTGTTATTGCATCAGGCGGGGCAGGAAAAATGGAGCATTTTCATGATGTTGTAAAATATGCTAATGTTGATGGAATATTAGCAGCATCAGTTTTTCATTTTGGTGAAATTAAAATAGAGAAGTTAAAAGAATATTTATACCAAAGAGGTATTCCCATGAGGAATTAGGAGGCATATATGGATATTGAAAAAATTATTAATAATATTAATTTTAATGAAAAAGGATTGGTTCCAGTAGTGGTACAAGATGTAACAACAGAAAAAGTATTAATGTTAGCTTATATGAATGAGGAAGCTATTAAAAAAACATTAAATGAAAGAGTGGCACATTATTATAGTAGGAGTAGACAAAAGCTTTGGAAAAAAGGAGAGACATCAGGAAATATGCAAAAGGTAAAAGGATTTGCTTATGATTGTGACGGGGATAGTATCCTTTTAACTGTAGATCAAATTGGAGTTGCTTGTCATACTGGAAATTATTCTTGCTTTTTTAAAAAGGTATTAAAAGAAAATGAAAAAGAAAAACATATTTTAAAGAAATTATATACTTTAATCCAAGATAGAAAAGATAATCCTAAAGAAGGTTCCTATACTAATTATTTGTTTGAAAAAGGGTTAGATAAAATTTTAAAGAAGGTTGGAGAAGAAAGCAGTGAAGTAATTATAGGTGCAAAAAATAAAAATAAAGATGAGATGATTTATGAAATTAGTGATTTAATTTATCATCTTTTGGTTCTCATGGTGAATGAGAAAGTGTCTATTGAAGAAATAAAAAAAGAGCTGTTAAGAAGAGAAAAAGTAAAATCAATAAGAGAATAGCATGTAGTAATTTATTAAACATATAAAAATTTAAAAGGTTATGTCAAAATAGAAATTAATTTCTATTTTGACATAACCTTTTTTTTTAAAACATCAATTCACGTCACAATGTGTATTATTTTAACATAAATGATAAAATATTGAAAAAATAGAAAAATTTACAAAAATATGAAAAGGTGATATAATTGTATTAAAATATATAAGAGATAAATTTATTTTGAATTATTTAGGGGGAGAGCCTATGCTAGAAGAAAAAACAACAAGTTTAAAAGTCAAGATTGAGGAGGTGAGATTCGTACTAAATGAATTAGCAGACGAAAAAGAAAAAATTAAAAATGATGAGCAAATATTAAAAGTTAGCGAACAATTGGACAAACTAATAGTAAGTTATATGATGGTATGATTTTTGGACAATCAATTTAAATTAACTGAGTATATCTTTTACAAGATAGAGATGGGTAGTACTATTTTTAGACTTAGATATTATCACAATTAAAGATATGATATAATATACAAAAGATAAAGGTTAAGGAGTAATATTAATGCAAAATAAATTTATTAAGGAAGCTTTAATTCAAGCTAAGAAAGCAATGGAACAAGATGAGGTTCCTGTAGGAGCTATTATTGTAAAAAATAATAAAATAATAGCTAAAGCTCATAATTTAACAGAAACATTACAGGATCCTACAGCTCATGCAGAAATTTTAGCTATAAGAAGAGCTTCAAAGGCTTTAAACTCTTGGAGATTAAATGAATGTGAAATGTATGTAACATTAGAACCTTGTCCAATGTGTGCAGGAGCTATAATTCAATCAAGAATAAGGAAAATTTATGTAGCTGCAATTGATCCTAATGTAGGAGCATGCGGTTCTGTAATAAATATTCTTCAAAATAGATATTTAAATAGTATGATAGATGTAAAGTGGATATATAATAAAGAAAGTAGTAACATATTACAATATTTTTTCAAAAATAAAAGAAATAAATAAGTAAAACCTTTCATAACTTCATAACAAAATAGACTAGTGTACTGAATAATATAGATATATGTTAAAGATACATATTTTTTAAATTAGTACAATAGTCTATTTTAATGTATAAATAATATTTGTAAGATAAATAATGAATACTATTATACTAAGTTATAAATTTTGGATATAGGGAGCTTTTAATCTGAAATTAGAGAATTGATAATAATTACAATTTTGTTGTATAATTATATATAAAGTTTTTTATGGAGAGATGGCTGAGTTGGTTTAAAGCACTTGACTCGAAATCAAGAGTAGAAGAGTTACTTCTACCGCGGGTTCGAATCCTGTTCTCTCCGCCATAATTTATGTTTAAGACTTTGCAATAAATTTGCAGGGCCTTTTTTTATTTAGTAAACATATGCATATTTTATTTAAGTGAAAACATAGAGGAACTTTACAAGATGGAATTAATATAATAATAAAAAGGAGAATAATATATATTTTGAATTTGTTTTTTTATTTATATAGCGTTTATGACTAATTAAAATTTAAAACAAATAACATACATTAATATCAATGGAGTGATGCGATGAAATTATTTAAAGAAAGAGAGTTTGAACAAACGTTTTTTTTTACAAGTGTTAAAAAATATTATGCATTGAGAAGAATGAATTCTATTATAGCTTTTTTAATATTCATTCCTATAATAGTTTCAAGTATAAAATCTATTAAAACTCCGTATCTTATAAGTTATTGCATATCTGCTATTTTTATTTATGGAACATGGATTTTTGAGAGAACAACAAAAAGTATTATTCTTGAAGAAGGAAGATTTTTCATAATAATTCAAGTGTTACTTCATAGTTTTTTTGGAACATGGTTAGGTTTTTATTCTAGATTTAATTATTATGATGACATTTTGCATATTTTAGGTGGAATATGCCTTGCTGTTGTTATTTTTCCATATGTGCTTGGAGAAGAACTTATATGGTCAAATAGGAAAAATACTTTTTTAATATATAAAGTTAATATAATCATTTATGGATTAGTAAATACATTAGGAGTTTTTTGGGAGATTGGAGAATTTTGTTCGGATCTTATTTTTAAGAAATATCCTGGATATAGATTGGCTCAGGAAGGAAGTCTTTTTGATACTATGACTGATTTGATTTATGACAATATAGGAGCAATAATTGGTATTTGTATACTTTGGAGAATTACAATAAAGCTGAATAAACAAAGAAATATGAGTGAAGTATTTAAAAAATTAGTAATACCATTGAGAGAGATTGTTAATACAAAAGTAAAAAATTATTGTAATGAAGATAATTACACTATAAATGATAAATAATCACCTCTCCTTATAATATTACTTATAATTATAAAGATTAGGTGATTATTATTTTATATTTAATTTGAATTAGATGCAAAATATCCAGATAATTGACCAGCTAGATTGTGAATTGGCATTGTTTGCAAATAAATTTTTCCCGGACCAGTTAAAGTAGATAAGAATAAACCTTCCCCACCAAAGAACATATTTTTAAAACCTTTAACCATAGTTATATCAAAATTTACTGAAGAGTCAAACATAGCAATATGACCAGTATCTACTTTTACTGTTTCAGAAGTAGCAAGTGTATATTCTTCTACATATCCGTCAAATTCTAAGAATACTGTTCCAGGACCAGTAACTTTTTGTAATATAAAGCCCTCACCACCGAATAAACCAGAACCTATTTTTTTCTTAAAGTGAGTTGATAATGTAACAGACGATTCACCAGCTAAAAAAGCAGATTTTTGACATATTATACTCTCACAATCATTTAATTTTCTAGCAATTATTTTTCCAGGAAATGATGAAGGAAAAGATATTTTACTAAGTCCGTTTTTACAAGTAAAAGTATTTAAAAATATAGATTCACCTGAAAATGCTCTTCCAATACCTCCAAATAATCCACCCTTCATATTAGTATTCATTTCTATGTCACCTATCATCCAACCCATAGCACCAGATTCAGAGACAATTGTTTCACCAGGATTTAGTTCACAAATTACAACTGGCAAACTTCCACCTTTAATTTCATATCTCATAAATACCCTCCCTTTTTTAAAAATATTATTTATTATATACTATAATTATATTATAAAGGATTAAAACGTTTAATAAAGTAAACATAAGAATAATTTTATATAAATTATATAAAATTACAGAGGTAAGAAGATATATTGATATTAAATTTTATTGTTAGTTTTGCACTATAAGTAGATAAAAACATAACATATAGTGAATATAATCTATAAATATAATGGTATGGTTAATATATTTAATTTAATTAACATTTTATTATATATATATATTTTATCGAATATTCCATATATTATTACTATAAAAGAACTTGAAATAAGGAATTAGTTATAGTATAATTTATCATGTTACGTTGACATTAAAATTTAATATTTTAAGAAGATGAACTATGGAGAGATGTCCGAGAGGTTTAAGGAGCACGCCTGGAAAGCGTGTATAGGGGAAACTCTATCGGGGGTTCAAATCCCCCTCTTTCCGCCAAGGTCATGCTAGACGGGGAGTTAGCGGTGCCCTGTACCTGCAATCCGCTATAGCAGGGTCGAATTCCTTGCCTAGGCTCTACTTTGTAAGGCCAGGCCTATATAAGTGGCGTTGAGAACTGGGTCCCACGCAACGGGAACTTATGAACCCCGTCAGATCTGGAAGGAAGCAGCGGTAAGTAAGCACTTTCGTGTGCCGTGGACTAACCTGGTTTGAGTTAACTGTATAGGTAACGCTTATAAAGTATTGTCAAAGCAAGGTGCATGACCTTTCAATATTTTTTGTAAAAAGTAAACTGTTGATAAATTATCAACAGTTTTTTATGTTTAAAAATATAATTTTAAATTTACAAATTTTTATTTTTCAGGCTTAAAGTTTTTAAGTCTTAAGGCATTTAAAAGTACGGATACAGAACTAAAGCTCATAGCTGCAGCTGCTATCATAGGATTTAACTTTGGTCCACCAAATAGAGTTAATAATCCTGCGGCAATTGGAATTCCTAAAGAATTATATCCAAAGGCCCAGAATAAATTTTCTTTTATGTTTTTAATAGTTGCTTTGCTTAATTTTATTGCAGTAACTACATCCATTAAATTGTCCTTCATTAAGACTATATCAGCTGATTCAATAGCTATATCTGTTCCAGAGCCTATAGCTATTCCAACATCTGCTTGAGTTAGAGCAGGTGCATCATTTATTCCATCACCAACCATAGCTACTTTCTTTCCTTCGGTTTGTATTTTTTTTATCTCATTAGCTTTGCCTTCAGGAAGGATTTCAGCAAGTACTTTGGTAATTCCGACTTGCTTTGCAATAGCTTCAGCAGTTTTGGAATTATCACCAGTTATTATAGCTACTTCAATGCCCATATCTTTTATTTTTTTTATTACATTTATACTATTTTCTTTTATAACATCTGCAACAGCTATTATTCCTTCAATTTTGTTATTTATACAAATTAGCATAGGTGTTTTACCTTGTTGAGCAAAAGAATCAAATTTTTCTTCCATAGATTTAATATTTATGTTGTTGTGTGTCATTAATTTTTTATTACCCAATAGAATTTTATTATTATTAATTGTAGCTTGAAGACCATAACCTGGAATAGCTGAAAAGTCTTTTGCTTGAAAAAGATTTAGATTATGAGTATTTGCTTCTTTAACAATAGCTTCACCTAAAGGATGTTCAGATGTCTTTTCACAAGAAGCTGCATATAAAAGTATATCTTCAGAAGACATATTTTCAGAATAAATATCTGTAACTTTAGGTTTACCTTGAGTAATAGTACCAGTTTTATCAAATACAATTGTATTTATTTTATGAGTGTTTTCTAAAGCTTCTCCAGATTTTATAAGAACTCCATGCTCTGCTCCTTTACCTGAAGCTACCATTATAGCTGTTGGAGTTGCAAGACCAAGAGCACAAGGACATGCTATTACAAGTACAGAGATAAATATAGTAAGAGAAAATATCAATCCTTTTCCTGATATTAGCCATATTAATCCTGAAACTAATGCTATACTTATAACAATAGGAACAAAATATCCAGAAATTATATCAGCCATTCTGGCGATTGGAGCTTTAGAACCTTGGGCATTTTCTACAAAATTAATTATTTGAGCTAAAACTGTATCTTTAGATGCTTTAGAAGCCTTGAATTTTATAGTTCCATTTTTATTGATACTTCCAGCAAAGACTTCATCATTTTTATGTTTTTCTACAGGTATACTTTCTCCTGTAAGCATAGATTCATCTATTGAAGTCAAACCACTTATAACAATTCCATCTACAGGAATCTTTTCACCAGGTTTTACAATAATCACATCATTTATTTCAACTTCTTCTACAGGAATTTCAATTTCTTTATTGTTATGAATAATTGTAGCTTTCTTTGGTGCAAGTCCTATTAATTTTTTTATAGCTTCTGAAGTTTTCCCTTTTGTTTTAGCTTCAAAATATTTTCCTAGAGTTATTAATGTTATGATAGTTGATGCGGATTCAAAATATAAATCTTTAGCATATTCTAAGTTGCCAATTTTTATTTGATATATGGCAAATAAACCATATATAATAGCTGCAGAGGTACCTATTGCAATTAATGAATCCATATTTGGAGTACCTTTTATTAAAGATCTAAAACCAACTGTATAAAACTTTTTACCGATTAGTACTACAGGTAATACTAGGAATAATTGTACCAATGCAAAATTTATAGGATTTACTGATGGATCTATTATGTTAGGAAGATGCATTCCTAACATATGTCCCATACTTATAATAAGAAGAGGAATAGTAAATATAGCGGATATAATAAAATTCTCTCTTAAAGTTTTGATTTCTTTTTCTTTTCTTTGTTTATCTTTGTCAATAAAATTATTTTCTTCTTTTAAAGGTTCATAACCAGTTTGTATTATAGTATCACGTATATTTGATAGTCTAGTTTGTTCTGTATTATATTCTAGGTATAGTTTTTCAGAAGCAAAATTTACTTTTGCATCAATAACTCCATCTATTTTTTTTACAGCTTTTTCTATTGCGTTAGCACAGCTTGCACAAGACATACCACCTATTTTTATGCTAGTTTTTCTGAAATTAAGGTCTTCTTCAGCATTATAACCTACTTTTTTTATAGATTGTATTATATCTTCTTTAGATAAAGTATTTTCATCATAGTCTGCATAAAGTTTTTCTTGTGTTAAGTTTACAGAAGCTTCTTTTATACCATCTAATTTTTTTACTGTTTTCTCAACAGTTCTAGCACAAGCAGCTCATGTCATTCCAGTTATCTTAAAAGTTTGTTTCATAATTCAACCTCCTTTTTGAACATAATTAGTATTAGAGTTTATTTATTAGTAATTTTTTCTAATAATTTTATGATTTCATCAACTTTTTCTTCTCCATTATTGTGTAAAAAAGCTTCTTTTACACAATGATTTAAATGTTGTTTTAAAATTAAAGTATTAGATTTTTTTAAAAGCGCTTGAGCAGCTATTATTTGATTAGATATGTCAATACAATAGCGACCATCCTCTATCATTCGTATAATGCCTTCAATTTGTCCTTTAGCAGTTCTTAATTGTTGAATAGACTTTGCTCTTTCTTTATTCATTTTTATATCATTCATACAATTCCTCCTTAATATATCACCCCACCCTAGGGGGGTACCTTACAATTATATTTTAAAATTATTTTAGTGTTAAGTCAATAGATTTTATGGAATAAAACACTAATTTAAGCTAATTTATTTGTAAAGTATATTATTCGTAGTTTTTGTAAATAAAATTCCCCTAGTAAGTAATGTTTCATTATAGTAAAATAATTAATAGTACTATAAGATTTTAAATTATGTAATATAAATTATATATATTAAAATTTTTAGGTTAAACATTTTAATATATGTAAAGGCTTCTAGTAAATAGCCAATTAGAAGAAGAGGGTGAGGTTATTTGGCATATACTGCGTTATATAGAGAATGGAGACCTAGGACATTTGATGAAGTAGTAGGGCAAAAACATGTAACAATAACTTTAAGAAATCAAATAAAAAACAATAGAATAGCACATGCTTATCTTTTGTGTGGTACGAGAGGAACAGGTAAAACATCTACTGCAAAAATATTGGCTAAAGCTGTGAATTGCTTAAATCCTATAGATGGTGAACCATGTAATGAATGTGAGATGTGTAAAAAGATAAATTCAGGGACTGCTATAGATGTAACTGAATTAGATGCAGCTTCACATAATGGAGTGGATAATATAAGAGACATTATTGATGATATTCAATATCCACCACAAGAAGCCAGATATAAAGTATATATAATAGATGAGGTTCATATGCTTTCAATTGGAGCAGTTAATGCGTTTTTAAAGACGTTAGAAGAACCACCTCAAAATGTTCTTTTTATATTAGCAACAACAGACCCACAAAAACTTCCTATTACTATCTTATCAAGATGTCAAAGATATGATTTTAAAAGAATAAAAATTGAAGATATTTTTAATAGGCTGAAAAAAATAGCAGATGAACAGGGAATATATGCAGATGATAAAAGTTTATATCTTATAGCACGAATATCAGATGGAGCTATGAGAGATGCTCTAAGTATATTAGACCAAGCAATTTCAATGGGAAATAATAAGGTTGAATATAATGAGCTTATAAATATGTTGGGACTTGTTACTAATGATAATATTTTTAAATTAGTAGATAATATTATAGAAAAAAGTGTAGAAAGTTCAATAAAAGTAATAGATGAGATTATTTTTAGTGGTAAAGATGTATATAATTTTATAAAAGATTTAATAAAACATATGAGAAATTTAATGATGGCTAAAGTTACAGAAAATCCTGAAGAAGTACTAGATATGTCAGAAGATAATATAAAATTATTAAGTGCCCAATCACAAAAGTTAAGGATTGAACAGATAATGAGGTATATAAGGATACTTCAGGAAGCAGAAGAACAGTGCAAATGGAGTAAACAAAGTAGAATTTATTTAGAATTAGCAATAATAAAAATGTGTAAAGTAGAATATGATACATCTAAAGAAATATTATTAGCACGAATAAATAAGTTGGAGAATATTATAAAACAAGGAAAAGTAAATATACAAAGCAATCCACAAGTAAATACAACAAAAGTAGAAAATAAAATAGAAAAAACAAATAATCATAATAGACAAAATAATAAAGTACAAAAAAATGATACATTTGAGGTGCAGATTAATTCAGATTCCACATTAACATTAGAACAAGTTAAAAAGTCATGGAAAGATATACTAGAACTTTTTAAGGCTAGAAGAAAAATGGTGATATATGCATCATTAGTAACTGGTAAATTATTATCATGCAATGGTGCAATCATACAAATTGGATATGATAAGCAATTTGCGTTTAATAAAAATAGACTTGAAAAGAAAGAAAATAGGACAATAGTAGAAGAAATATTTGCTGAAGTACTAAAAGAAAAAGTAAAAGTTAAATATGTTGTAGAATCTGAGGAAGAGGTACAAAAAACGCCAGAACAGATGTTGAAGGAAAATTTCCCAGAAGATATGATAGAGATAATAGATGGGTAATTTAAGTAAATCAATAGAAATATATAATTAATTTATTATATAATAGTATTAAATTCAATTTATATAAGATAATAGGAGGTAATAATTATGGCAAGAGGTGGATTCCCAGGAATGGGTGGAGGAAACATGAATAATTTGATAAAACAAGCACAAAAATTTCAAAAACAAATGGAAGATATGCAAAAGGAACTTGAAAATAAACAATTTAGAGCAACTGTAGGTGGTGGAGCAGTTACTGCTGTTGCTAATGGAAGAAAACAAATTACTAATATACAAATCAAACCAGAAGTTGTTGATCCTGATGATGTAGAAATGTTACAAGATTTAATTATTTCAGCTTGTAATGAAGCTTTAAAGAAATCAGAAGATGCAACAGCAAATCAAATGGGAAAATTAACTGGTGGTATGAATTTACCAGGAATGTTTTAATTACACAAATTTAACTAAGTATATGAGGTGAATAAGTTGGACTTTTATCCTGTAGCTATAGAAAAACTAATAGAAGAATTTGCAAAACTTCCAGGTATAGGATATAAAACAGCACAGAGGCTTACTCTACATGTTTTAAATTTACCAAAAGATGAAGTGGAAGAATTTGCAAAAGCATTAATGAGGGCTAGAGGAACCATAAAATATTGTTCTGTATGTGGAAATTTTACTGATACAGATCCTTGTTCTATATGTGCAAATCCTAATAGAGATAAAAGTTTGATTTGCGTTGTTGAGCAGCCCAAGGACATAATGACGATGGAAAGAGTTAGAGAATATAACGGGTTATATCATGTGCTTCATGGTACCATATCACCTATGGCAGGAAGAGGTCCAGATGATATAAAACTCAAAGAACTTATAAGAAGAATAAATGGAGATATTAAGGAAGTTATAGTAGCTACAAATCCTAATGTAGAAGGTGAAGCTACTGCTATGTATATATCTAAAATATTAAAACCTTTGGGAGTTAAAGTTACCAGAATAGCTCATGGAGTACCTGTAGGTGGAGATTTAGAATATGCAGATGAAGTGACTTTAGCAAAAGCATTAGAAGGAAGAAAAGAAATATAGTAAAAGTATAAACCTCTTATTTTGTGTCAAGAATTTAGATAGATACAATATAGGAGGTTTTTTATGAATAGAAGAAAAGTATTAAATAATTTATTCAGAAATGTTAAGTATACTAAAGAAGAAAGGGAATTGTTAGAGTCAATTGAAGATGCAAGATATGAGTGGCAGATAGCTAGAGAATATTTTCAACAAGTAGATGATTCTAAACTAGTAGATTATGCTATTTATAAAGAAGAAGCTGCTAAAGCAAGATATGTATATTTATTAAACCAAGCAAAAGTTAAAAATATTAAAGTTAATACATGTTTTATGATTGAAGATATTGATGCAGTATAAAAGTAATATATTAAAATAAGTATGTGGCTTCAAATATAATATTACTTAACAAGAGGAATAAAAGAGAGAAAAAAGTTATAATAATTAAGTAAGTAGTATATTCATTTTTAGATATATATGTTAATGAATATTAATTTTATTATAATATCAAAGGGGGAATTTGGGTGGAATACATAGGATATTTTTTATTAGGAATTGTATTGATGATATTATTGGGTAAGATATTAGCATGGCCATTAAAGGTACTAGGAAAATTAATAATTAACTGTATTTTAGGAGTAGTATTATTAATACTAGTAAATTTCATAGGAAAATATTTTGGTATTACTATAGGAATTAATGCAATTACAGCATTAATAGCAGGTTTCTTTGGAGCACCTGGAGTTATTTTTCTCATAATATTTCAAAAGATATTATAATATAGATATTAAGATATATAATAAGAAGCATATGAACTAAGGGGAGAGTTTACAGGAAAAATAGTTTGAAGAATTATCAGCAAGTGTCGAAAAGAGAAAAATTGAAAAGTTAGTTATTGAAGAGTTTTCAATTTACAGTTAATAAGTGTGAAAGCTTTATGAGATAAAAGTGCTGTCTCAAAATAGAAAGTAATTTCTAAGATGAGACAGCACTTTTTTTATAAATTATAAAAAACGTTACCCAGTGTATCAATATAAGGATTTACAATAAAATAAGTCAA
>NZ_JBHWAB010000001.1:5000-27500 GCF_042688525.2 Haloimpatiens myeolchijeotgali | reverse complement strand
CCGTGAGGGAAAGGTGAAAAGAACCCCGGGAGGGGAGTGAAATAGAACCTGAAACCGTGTGCCTACAATCTGTCGAAGCACTTTATATGTGTGACGGCGTGCTTTTTGTAGAACGAGCCAGCGAGTTACGGTATGTAGCGAGGTTAAGCACCTAAGGTGTGGAGCCGCAGGGAAACCGAGTCTGAATAGGGCGTTTAGTTGCATGCTGTAGACCCGAAACCGAGTGACCTATCCATGGCCAGGTTGAAGCGGAAGTAAAATTCCGTGGAGGACCGAACCCGTTGGTGTTGAAAAACCATGGGATGAGCTGTGGATAGCGGAGAAATTCCAATCGAACTCGGAGATAGCTGGTTCTCCTCGAAATAGCTTTAGGGCTAGCGTCAGGTAATTGAGTAATGGAGGTAGAGCACTGAATAGGCTAGGGGCCATAGTGGTTACTGAACCTTATCAAACTCCGAATGCCATCTACTTGTATCCTGGCAGTCAGACTGCGAATGATAAGATCCGTGGTCAAAAGGGAAACAGCCCAGATCATCAGCTAAGGTCCCAAAGTGTAAGTTAAGTGGTAAAGGATGTGGGATTTCTAAGACAACTAGGATGTTGGCTCAGAAGCAGCCACTCATTCAAAGAGTGCGTAATAGCTCACTAGTCAAGAGATCCTGCGCCGAAAATGTCCGGGGCTCAAACTTACCACCGAAGCTATGGGCTCGAAAGAGCGGTAGAGGAGCTTCCTATATTGGCTGAAGTCGTACCGTAAGGAGCGGTGGACGATATAGGAGTGAGAATGCTGGCATAAGTAGCGACAAACAGGTGAGAATCCTGTTGGCCGAAAATCTAAGGTTTCCTGAGGAAGGCTCGTCCGCTCAGGGTTAGTCGGGACCTAAGCCGAGGCCGAAAGGCGTAGGTGATGGACAATCGGTTGATATTCCGATACCGCCATTTTCCGTTTGAGAAATGGGGTGACGCAGAAGGATAAGATGTGCGCACTGTTGGATGTGCGTCTAAGCACTTAGAGTGATTGAACAGGCAAATCCGTTCAATCTTAAGCTTGAGGTGTTATGGGGAGCGAAATTTTAGTAGCGAAGTATCTGATTCCACACTGCCAAGAAAAGCCTCTATCGAGGA
Source organism: Haloimpatiens myeolchijeotgali (assembly GCF_042688525.2). Lineage (GTDB taxonomy): Bacteria > Bacillota > Clostridia > Clostridiales > Clostridiaceae > Haloimpatiens. The sequence continues at coordinate 26,375 of NZ_JBHWAB010000001.1, read as the reverse complement.
AGATGGTGCCCGTACCGCAAACCGACACAGGTAGATGAGGAGAGAATCCTAAGGCCAGCGGAAGAATTGTTGTCAAGGAACTCGGCAAATTAACCCCGTAACTTAGGGAGAAGGGGTGCCTGCGAGAGCAGGCCGCAGTGAATAGGCTCAAGCAACTGTTTAGCAAAAACACAGGTCTCTGCTAAAGCGAAAGCTGATGTATAGGGGCTGACGCCTGCCCGGTGCTGGAAGGTTAAGGGGATTGGTTAGCGTAAGCGAAGCCTTGAACTTAAGCCCCAGTAAACGGCGGCCGTAACTATAACGGTCCTAAGGTAGCGAAATTCCTTGTCGGGTAAGTTCCGACCCGCACGAATGGCGTAATGATTTGAGCACTGTCTCGACAACAAATCCGGTGAAATTGTAGTGGGGGTGAAGATGCCCTCTACCCGCGATTGGACGGAAAGACCCCGTAGAGCTTTACTGTAGCTTAGCATTGAATTTCGGTATTGTCTGTACAGGATAGGTGGGAGACTTAGAAATAGGGGCGTCAGCTTCTATGGAGTCGTCCTTGGGATACCACCCTGACAGTATTGAAATTCTAACCGGAGGCCATGTATCTGGTCACGGGACATTGTTAGGTGGGCAGTTTGACTGGGGCGGTCGCCTCCTAAAATGTAACGGAGGCGCCCAAAGGTTCCCTCAGCGCAGTTGGAAATTGCGCGCAGAGTGCAAAGGCATAAGGGAGCTTGACTGCGACACATACAAGTGGAGCAGGGACGAAAGTCGGGCTTAGTGATCCGGTGGTTCCTCGTGGGAGGGCCATCGCTCAACGGATAAAAGCTACCTCGGGGATAACAGGCTGATCTCCCCCAAGAGTCCACATCGACGGGGAGGTTTGGCACCTCGATGTCGGCTCGTCACATCCTGGGGCTGAAGTCGGTCCCAAGGGTTGGGCTGTTCGCCCATTAAAGTGGCACGCGAGCTGGGTTCAGAACGTCGTGAGACAGTTCGGTCCCTTTCCGTCGCGGGCGTAGGAAATTTGAGAGGAGCTGTCCTTAGTACGAGAGGACCGGGATGGACCAACCTCTGGTGCACCAGTTGTCATGCCAATGGCATAGCTGGGTAGCTATGTTGGGACGGGATAAACGCTGAAAGCATCTAAGCGTGAAGCCCACCTCAAGATTAGATTTCCCATAGCGTAAGCTAGTAAGACTCCTGGAAGACTACCAGGTTGATAGGTCAGAGGTGTAAGCGTGGTAACATGTTAAGCTGACTGATACTAATAAGTCGAGGGCTTGACCAAATAATTAACACTGTGCAATTTTGAAAGAACAATAATCTGGTGATTATGGCTCAAAGGTAACACCCCTTCCCATTCCGAACAGGACGGTTAAGCTTTGAAGCGCCGATGGTACTGCAGGGGAAGCCCTGTGGAAGAGTAGGTCGTCGCCAGGTAAGAAGGCTCCTTGGTCAAGCGGTTAAGACACCACCCTTTCACGGTGGTAACAGGGGTTCGATTCCCCTAGGAGTCACCATTTAAAATTTATAAGTGCAGGTGTGGCGGAATTGGCAGACGCACTAGACTTAGGATCTAGCGCCTATGGCGTGGGGGTTCGACTCCCTTCACCTGCACCAATAAAATTACAAATATGCGGGTGTAGCTCAATGGTAGAGCCCCAGCCTTCCAAGCTGGTTACGAGGGTTCGATTCCCTTCACCCGCTCCAGTATGCGTCTTTAGCTCAGTTGGATAGAGCAACGGCCTTCTAAGCCGTGGGCCAGGGGTTCGAATCCCTTAAGACGCACCATATATTGGGGTGTCGCCAAGCGGTAAGGCACAGGACTTTGACTCCTGCATCCGTAGGTTCGAATCCTGCCATCCCAGCCAATAAGAGATTTCATTTTTTATAATTGAAATCTCTTATTTTAAAAGAAAATATTTATATGCGGAAGTGGCTCAGCTGGTAGAGCGCCACCTTGCCAAGGTGGATGTCGCGGGTTCGAGTCCCGTCTTCCGCTCCATATTTAAACTCTAGCTTAAAAAGGCTAGAGTTTTTTATTATTAAGAAAGTTATAAATATATTTTTGAATAATATTTACGATATTACATATTAAATAGAATTAAAGTAATGTATTACTTTTTATAATAGATTAACCATAGGTGTTTACTATTAATACATTAAGTAGTATAATATGTAAATGTAAGAGAAGTATATAATATGGCTCCTTGGTCAAGGGGTTAAGACACCACCCTCTCACGGTGGGAACAGGGGTTCGAATCCCCTAGGAGCTACTTTATAAAATATAATAATATATTGGGATGTTGCCAAGTGGTAAGGCGCGGGACTCTGACTCCCGTAATCGCAGGTTCGAATCCTGCCATCTCAGCCAATAAAAACTCTTCTTAAATAAATTTAAGAAGAGTTTTTATTATATAAGTTAATACTAATTAATGAATGTGGTATTATAATAAGTATACTGTATAATTAAAAAAAGATTTTAGATTTTGGTGAAATAATATACAATAAACAATAAAATAAGCATATTATTGTGGATAATGTGTATAAATATTGTTTATATGTGGATAACTTTTAAAAAAGGATTGGTAAAGTATGATATTTAGTAAAAGAATTATGTCTGCTGAATTTATAGAGAGACCAAATAGATTTCAAGCCTATGTATACATTAATGGAAAAAAAGAAATGGTTCATGTACCTAATACAGGTAGATGCAAAGAGATTCTTCTTCCTGGAACCAAGGTATTATTAAGAGAAGAAAATAATCCAAATAGAAAGACTAGATTTGATCTTATAGCAGGATATAAAGATAAAAAACTCATAAATATAGACTCACAAATTCCTAATAAAGTAGTTGAAGAAGCTTTAAGAGCTAGAAAAATAGATCAATTGAAAAAATATACTAACATAGAGAGAGAAAAGACATTTGGAAATAGTAGGTTTGATTTTAAATTAACAGATAAAAACGATAATAAATATTATTTAGAGGTTAAGGGAGTAACATTTGAGAATGATGGAATAACTATGTTTCCAGATGCACCTACAGAAAGAGGAAAAAAACATTTATTAGAGCTTGTACAAGTTATAAAAGAAGGATATGGTGCTGGAGTTCTTTTTCTAATTCAGATGGATAATGTTAATAAATTCATGCCTTATGATAACATGGATAAAGCATTTTCAGATGCATTAAGACTTGCAGCTCAAAACAATGTGGATATTTTTGCTTATGACTGTAGTGTAGGTAGAAATTTTATAACTATGAAAAATAAAGTACAAGTGGAACTTAGTTAATGTATAATTTTACTTAAGGGGGTAATTTAATGAAATTTAAGTATTGTCCGTTATGTGGGAAGGAACTTGAAGAAAAATATAGTTGGGATGAAGGAGGAGTTCCATATTGTCCTTATGATGATATTATGTATTTTGATACCCCAAAACCTTGTGTAATTGTAGCAGTAATAAAAAATGATGAGATACTTTTACTTAAGCAAAGTTACATATTTAAAAATTCAAAAGTATTAGTATCTGGATATGTTATGAATGGGGAAACTGTTGAACAAACTGTTCATAGAGAAGTGAAAGAGGAAACTGGAATTACTATAGATAATATAAAATATTTAGGAAGTTCATTTTTGAAATCAAAAGAGATAGTTATGCTTACTTTTATGGCTAGATATGTAGAAGGTGAGATTAAAAAGTCCTCAGAAGTTGAATGGGCAGAATGGGGAGAACTTCAAGAGGCATTATGTGAGATGCCAGAGGATGAAATAGGAAAGGCAGTTGTACACAAAGTTTTAAAAAAGCTTGGATATGAGGAAAATAAAGCATAAAGATATGAAGAGGATAATTTATCAAAAGTAATAAGAAGTAATACATAAATTATGATTAATATTTTTGAAAAATTTTGAATTATTTAAAATGATATGATATACTTTTAATAGGAGGTGTAATGATGAGAGTGCAAGTTTTAGTTAATAATATTTTAAATAGACTACCAATCTCAATGTTCGGAATAACAGCTAATTTTGATAGCAATGGGATAAGTGCGTCTAAAATTAAATATGAAGTTAACTAAAGTAAGTAGATCATCCTTACATATACGAACATTTGAATGTTAGTCCTGGGTAAGGGAAATACTTGCTCAGGGTTTTATATTTTAAATTAATAAGGATTATTTTTAATTTGATGTAATTAATAAACTTATTAATTAATAAATAAGTTTATTTGTATTATAATATATGAAATTAAGTATGAATATAAATTTAGGTATAAAGCTGTGGGCAAGTAAGTTTTTGTCACAGCTTTTTGTTTTATTAAAAAAAGTAGAACGTGAGGATGATTTACATACTCACGTTCTATTTTTTTATAAAGGAGGAATATATAATGATTGAGTTAATGATAAATAATGTTGAAAAATATTACGGAGCAGCTAAAATATTAGAAAATGTAAATTTTGAAGTTAAAACAGGAGAAAAGGTAGCTATTGTAGGAAGTAATGGAACAGGGAAAACAACTATATTTAAAATGGTTGTAGGGTTAGAAAGTCATGATAGTGGAGTAATTTCAATAAGGAAAGGATTAACTATAGGATATCTTGATCAGATACCTATTTATCCTGAAAATTTTACAGTATTAGATGTATTAAACAAAGCCTTTGAAGAACAAATTAAAATTGATAAAGAAATGAAAGAACTTGAAATTACAATGAAAAGTATTAAAGGAAAAGAACTAGACATGATTCTTAAAAAATATTGTGAATTACAACAAAAATTAGAGCAATTAGGATATTATGAAATAAATCAAAAGTTAAGTAAAGTATGTGAAGGATTAAAGATTAATGATAAATATAAAAATAGATATTTTAAGGAATTAAGCGGAGGTGAAAAAACAACAGTTGTTTTAGCTAAAATACTACTTGAAAATCCAGATATATTATTATTAGATGAACCAACAAATCATTTAGATATGGAATCAATAGAATGGTTAGAAGAATTTATAAAAAAATATAAGGGTGCTGTAATTATTATTTCTCATGATAGATATTTTTTAGATAAAGTTATAACTAAAATTGTTGAATTAGAAGATATGAAGACAGAAGTTTATTTTGGTAATTATTCTGAGTATGTTAAAGAAAAAGAAAGAAAAAATTTACTACAGTTTGAAGCTTTTAAAGATCAGCAAAAAAAGATAAAAGCTATGGAAAAAACTATTAAAGATTTAAGAGAATGGGGAAAAAGAGCTGATAATACTAAATTTTTTAGACGTGCAGAAAGTATTCAGAAAAGACTTGATAAAATGAATAAGATTGAGAAACCAAAACTTGATAAGGATACAATAAAAGTAAATATTTCAAGCAAAGATAGATCTGGAAATGAAGTTGTAGTAATTAAAGACTTAGAAAAAAGTTTTAATGAAATTAATATTCTAAACAAGATAAATTTACAAGTTAACTATGGTGAAAAGGTAGCTCTTATTGGAAATAATGGAAGTGGAAAGTCCACTATATTCAAAATATTATTAAATGAGTATGCAGCAGATAGTGGAATAGCTAAACTAGGAGCTTCAGTAAAGATTGGTTATTTACCTCAGGTTGTAGAGTTTCCTAATGAAGAGTATACCATTTTACAATATTTTAGAGATAAAATAAATATTTCAGAAGGGGAGGCTAGAGAATTTTTAGCTAAATTTATGTTTTATGGAGAAAGTGTTTTTAAAAAAGTTAAGAATTTATCTGGAGGAGAAAAAAGCAGATTAAAGTTATGCCAGCTTATGTATAATGATATTAATTTTTTACTACTAGATGAACCAACAAATCATTTGGATATAGAATCTAGAGAAGAACTTGAAGAATCACTTAAAAAATTTGAAGGAACTATATTATTTATTTCTCATGATAGATATTTCATTAATACACTTAGTAATAAAATTTTCGAATTAAATAATAAAAAAATAAAAAGTTACTTAGGTAATTATGAATATTATAAACAAAAAAAGCTCAGCAAAAAGAATTAATTGGTTTTGCATCTAGTGAAAATAAAAATCAAAAGAAATTGTCACATAATAAAATTAATTATGAAGAGAAAAAACTACAAGAAAAAAAAGAACGTATTAAAGAAAATAGAATAAAAAAATTAGAAGATAAAATACAACAACTTGAAAAAAATATAAAAAAATTAGATGAAGAAATGAAAATATGTTCTTCTAATTTTGAAAAATTAAATGAATTATACTCAGAAAAAAATAAATTTCAGAAAATCTTAGACTATGTTTTAGAGGAATGGATTGTATTAAGTGAATAGATATTATTTTTTAGTAGATAGTAAGCCTCTAATTGAGATAATGTCTAAAATATTATAATATAGAAGAACCTAGTAGGTGTATAATAGTATTTAAAGAAATGGAGTGGTTATTGTGAAAGTAGTATCTACAAATTGCAAAAAATGTCCTGAATATATGAATAAAAAATGTAATGGAGATGCGGAAAATTGTATGTGTAAAAGATGTCCTAGAAATTTAGCTGAATGTTTAATTACTAAATATTGTAGGGAAACAGAATCTATATTAGCAGGTGATGTTTAAAAATTACTAATTGCTTGTTCATAGGATGAATATGTAAAATGTTATTTTATAATTTTCAATAAACAAAGAGGAACAAGTATAAATATAGTAGAATATAATAACAGTTATGAAAAATTGAGTTAAATAAAAAGGGGGAGATTAGATGACAAGTGAATTTCAAAAAAAACTAGAAGAATTTAAAAGCTATTTGAGTAAAATAGAATATTTAAATAGTGCATCTAGCGTATTATATTGGGATATGAGAACTTATGCTCCTAAAAAAGGAATTCCTTATAGAGGGGAAGTTTTGGGATATTTATCAGGAGAACTTTATAAGCTTGAAACAAGTGATAAAATGAAAGAATATATAAATTACTTTGAAGGTTATTCAGATTTAGATGATATAACTAAATCTATAGTTGAAAATGTGAAAAAAGAATATAATAGAACTAAAAAAATACCAGAAGAGAAATATAAAAAGTATACTGTTTTAACTTCTAAGGCAGAATCAGCATGGCAAGAAGCGAAGGAAAAATGCGATTTTAACATATTTAAACCTTATTTAAAAGAAATTGTAGATTTGAAAAAACAATTTATAGAATATTGGGGTTATGAAGATAATAAATACGATACATTGTTAGATTTTTTTGAACCTGGCATGACAGTAAAAAAATTAGATGTAGTTTTTAAAGAGATGAGAGATGCTATAATAAATATTTTAAATAAAATAGATAAAAGTGAAGTTAAAATTGATAAATCTATACTTACAAAAAATATAGATATTAAAAGACAAGATGAATTTTCTAAGGAAGTTCTTAAAAAAATGGAATATGATTTCGAAGCTGGTAGAGTAGATGAAACAGAACATCCATTTACTATTGAATTCAATAACAAGGATGTAAGAATTACTACACATTATTATGAAAATAATTTTATAAGTGGATTACTAAGTAATGTACATGAAGGAGGACATGCTATTTACGAACAAGATATACCAAATGATTTGAAGGGTACTTTATTAGCGAGTGGTGTATCTATGGGAGTGCATGAATCTCAATCTAGATTTTATGAAAATATAATAGGAAGAAGTAAAGAATTTTGGGAATATTTTTATCCAATTCTTCAAAATAAATTTGTAGAATATAAAGATATAACTTTTGACGAATTCTATAAAGCAATAAATATAGTGGAACCATCACTTGTAAGAACAGAAGCAGATGAACTTACATATGGACTTCACATAATAATAAGATATGAAATAGAAAAAAAGCTTATTAACGGAGAAATAGAAGTTGAAGATTTACCTGAAATTTGGAATAACAAATACAAAGAATATTTGGGAGTAGAACCTAAAGATGATGCTGAAGGTGTACTTCAGGATATACATTGGGCTGGAGGAGACTTTGGATATTTCCCAAGTTATGCATTAGGTAATTTATATGGTGCACAATTTTTAAATAAAATGAAAAGAGATATTGATAATATTGAAGATGAGATTTCTAAAGGTAATTTAAATGTAGTTCATAGTTGGTTAAAAGATAATATTCATAAATATGGTTCCATATATCAACCTATAGAACTTATAAAGAAGGTAACAGGAGAAGAACTTACGGCTAAGTACTTTATTGATTATTTAAATAAGAAATATAAAGAAATATATAAGTTAAAGTAATAATGTAAAATTTAAAGTAAAAATGTAATAGATATAAAAAATCTATGTAAGTATATAAAAATTTATATATACTACATAGATTTTTTTTATTTTGTATTAAATGAAGATAAAGTACAAATAATAGGTTGTAGATGATTTGATTTATATATCATAAAATTATTTAAATATTATGGTAAAAATATTATTAGGAGTGATGCTATGGTTTCGAATGAATTAAAAATGAGGGTTGCTCAAAATTGTTCAGGATATAGATCAAGAAACGTAAGTTTTATGTCTAGTATGACTGAACTAGCAGAAAGCTGTAATAACTGTGCAAATTTTGTAAGAGGAAAATGTGTAAAAAATTTATTTGATGAAGTTAGAGAACAAATAAGAGAAAACTAAAGGAGGAATTTATGATGCAAGGTGGAATGTCTAATCAATATGAACTTATGAATGTTGCTCAAAATTGTTCATCTTTTGAGCCAACAGAACAAGGATTAGTATCTAGCATTGGTAGTAATAAAAGTGTAAGTTGTAAAAAGTGTTCACACTTTAAAAACTATAAATGTGAATTAAATTTATATGATAATATAGCAGCAAGTTTAGATCAAGGTTAAAATTTATATTTTATGTTTTTAGTATTTTGAGAAAGTGCATATATTACAAAAAAGACATTTGAAGAAACTTTAAAGTTTCTTAATTAAGTGAAATGTCTTTTGAGTGATATATGCTTTTGTTTTTATATGGCTAAATTATAAGGATTAAAAGAGAAATATTTTCAAAAAACACTAAATTTTAAGTAAATTAATATAAAAAAGTAAATAAAAATTTTTATAAATATTGAGAAAATTTAAATAAGGTGATACAATGTTTATGGAAAATAAATCTCATTAATGGAAAATTGATGAATTAAAACTGGCATGAGCTAAAATATAGGGGGGATTAGGTATGCATAAAAAATTATTTATACCAGGTCCAGTAGAAGTAAAATCAGATGTATTACAAAAAATGGCCACTCCAATGATAGGTCATAGAACTAAGGAAGCATCAGAACTTCAAAAGAGAATAACAGAAAAGATGAGAAAAGTATTTCATACTAATGAAGAAATACTTCTTTCCACTTCTTCAGGTAGTGGACTAATGGAAGGAGCAATACGTTCTTGTACAGCAAAAAAAGCAGCAGTATTTTCTGTTGGAGCATTTGGTAACAGATGGTATGAAATGGCTAAAGCTAATAATGTACCAGCTGATTTATACGAAGTTGAATGGGGAAATGCAAATACTCCAGAGCTTGTAGATGAAGTTCTATCTACTGGTAAGTATGATTTAATAACAATAACTCATAATGAAACTTCAACAGGAATAATGAATCCTGTTGAAGAAATAGCAAAGGTTATTAAAAAATATCCTGAAGTTGTATGGTGTTTAGATACTGTAAGTTCAATGGGTGGAGCTAAAGTAGAAGTAGACAAATTAGGAGTAGATATTTGTATAACTTCAACACAAAAAGCTATAGGATTACCTCCAGGACTTGCAATTTGTACTTTTTCTAAAAAAGCTATAGAAAGAGCAGAAAAAGTTGAAAATAGAGGTTTTTATTTAGATTTATTAAGATTGCATAAATATATTTTGAAAAAAGATCATCAATATCCATCAACACCATCACTTTCACATATGTTTGCGCTTGACTATCAATTAGACAGAATTATGGAAGAAGGAATTGAAAATAGATACCAAAGACATATCGAAATGGCTAAATATGTAAGAGAATGGGCAAAAAAACATTTTGAGTTATTTGCAGATGAAAGATATCTTTCTAATACGTTGACAACTATTAAAAATACTAAAGGTATAAGTGTTGCAGATTTAAATAAGAAACTTGGCGAAAGAGGATTTGCTATTTCTAATGGTTATGGCAAATTAAAAGAAAAAACATTTAGAATAGCACATATGGCTGACACAACTTTAGAAGAAGTTAAAGAGTTATTACAAAATATAGATGAAATATTAGGATTTTAATTAACGCACAGTTAGTAGTATATTTAATTGTATTTTCATGTTGCTAATAAATGGGGGGATTATTATGTTTAGGATATTAGCTGCAGATGGTTTGGCTAAAGGTGCTGTTGAAAAATTAAAAGAAAAAGGATTTGAAATAGTTGAACAGCATTATGAACCAGAAGTTTTGGGAAAAGAATTAGCCAATTTTGATGTGATTGTTGTAAGGTCTGCTACTAAAGTAAGAAAACCTATAATTGATGAAGCGGTAAAGGCTGGAAGATTGAAACTTATAATAAGAGCTGGTGTTGGAGTAGATAATATTGATGTAGAATATGCAAAACAAAAAGGAATAAAGGTAATGAATACTCCAAAAGCTAGCAGCGCATCTGTTGCAGAACTTACGATTGCTCATATGTTTGCTCTTGCTAGATATGTTAATATATCTAACGTAACAATGAGAGAAGCAAAATGGGAGAAGAAAAAATATAAGGGTATAGAACTTTCAGGAAAAGTACTTGGACTTATTGGTTCAGGAAGAATTGCAAAGGAAGTTGAGAAAAGAGCTAGAGCTCTTGGAATGGATGTAATTTATACAAATAGAAGTGGAAAAAAAGATAATTTTTGTGAATGTGAGTATTGCTGTTTAGAAGATGTATTAAAGAAATCTGATTTTGTATCATTGCATATACCTTATGATAAGGAAAAAGGTGCAGTTATATCAAAAAAAGAAATTGATATGATGAAAGATGGAGCATTTTTAATAAATTGTGCAAGAGGCGGAGTTGTAAATGAACATGATTTATTAGATGCTTTGAATAGCGGAAAACTTGCAGGTGCAGGAATAGATGTTTATGAAGAAGAACCAACTAAGAATACAGATTTAGTTAGCCATCCAAATGTTTCAGTAACACCACATATTGGAGCGTCAACTAAGGAAGCTCAAAAAAGAATAGGCGAAGAAGTATATAATATTGTAGTAGATTTTTTTAATAAGTAATTAAGGGAGGTATTAGTATGCCAATAATAAAACCATTTAAAGCGGTAAGACCAACAGAAAAACTTGCAGATAAGGTTGCTGCCCTCCCATATGATGTAATGAATAGTGAAGAGGCACGAGAATTGGTGAAGGATAATCCTTATTCTTTTCTGCATGTAGATAAAGCAGAAATAGATCTTGATGAAAATATAAATATATATGACAAAAAGGTGTATGAAAGAGCTAGAGAAAATTTATATAGTATGATAGAAAAGAAAACTATGATAGAAGATAACAGACCATACTTATATATTTATAGACAAATAATGAATAATAAAGTTCAAACAGGTATTGTTGGGTGTGCAGCTATTAATGATTATATAAATAATGTTATAAAAAAACATGAACATACAAGAGCGGAAAAAGAGCAAGATAGAATTAACCATGTTGATTATTGTAATGCAAATACAGGACCTATTTTTTTGACATATAAACATAAAGATGAAATAGACAATATAATAAAAGATTGGACACAAAATAATAAACCTGTTTATGATTTTGAAGCTGAAGATGGGATATCACATATTGTTTGGGTAATAGATAATGAAGAGAAAATAAAGAAAATAACTTCATTATTTAAAGAGATAGATTATCTTTATATAGCTGATGGACATCATAGGTGTGCATCTGCTGTTAAGGTTGGATTAAAAAGAAGAGAGCAGAATAAAGATTATAAAGGAAATGAGGAATTTAATTTCTTCCTTGCTGTTATGTTCCCAGACAAAGAGTTATCTGTTATGGATTATAATAGAGTAGTAAAAGATTTAAATGGACTTTCTTCAGATGAATTCATAAATAAAGTTAGAGATAAGTTTGAAATTAGCTCATATGAAGAAGAAGGTCAATTTAGACCATCAAAGAAGCATACTTTTGGAATGTTTTTAGATAATAGATGGTATAAATTAACGGCTAAAGAGGGAATTTTTGATGAAAAAGATCCTGTAGATAGATTAGATGTATCAATACTTCAAAATAATTTATTACATCCAATATTGGGAATTCAAGATCCTAGAAAAGATAATAGGATAGATTTCATTGGGGGAATAAGAGGATTAAAAGAATTAGAAAGAAGAGTAAATAAAGGAATGAAAGTTGCTTTTTCAATGTACCCAACAACAATTGATGATTTAATGGCAATTGCCGATGCGGGAAAAGTAATGCCACCAAAATCAACTTGGTTTGAACCAAAATTAAGAAGTGGATTATTTATTCACAAATTAGATTAATAAATTTTTAATAAGTGTACTGTTAAAGTATGCACGGTACAAAATAGGGTTAATAGGGAAAAAGAGCTGCAACTAAGGTGTGCAGCTCTTTATTAAATTACAATTTTACTACAAGTTTTGTTTTTCCCGTTTTTTTATCGCGAGGAATATTTTTTATAAATCTAATACAATATTTAACGTTTCTCATATTTTTATTTTTTAAAAATACATCTATTTGGTTTCTTATTTCTTGTTCTTGTATTTTTTCATTAATATCAGAGTTTATACATTTTAGTTCAAAATAGGTTTTACCTATTTGTTTAAATTGATATTTTATAATACCTTTTACATTTAAATCATCTAAAAATAAGGGATGTAAGAAATCATTTTCATTGTTTTCATTTATAAACCACATAAGTTCTTCATCTCTTCCTATGATTTTATCTATATGAGTATATGGATATTGTCTAGAATAGTTTTTATTAAATCCTTGTACCACATCTGTTAATTGATATCTTATAAGAGGAAAAGCTTTGTTATATAAAGGTGTTATGATAAGACGATTTTTATCATCCTTTTCTATATAATTTAAGTCATCAAATAAATATAATCCATCATAGTAAGTAGTTCCAGCACCGATACATATTGATTCAGTACAACCATAATAGTCTATAACATCTGATTTGAAAATTTCTTTGTAATAAAAAGCAGTCTCTCGATTTAATGGTTCTCCTCCTGTAATGATTTTTTTTGGTGAAATAGATATTTCACCTTTCTTTACAAGGGAAGCTACTAAATTTAAACAAGATGGATAACCAGATAAGTAACAAGGATTATAATTATTTATTATAGTTTTCCACTCATTTAATGGTGTTTGAGCATTTATAATTACACTTTTACAATGGTATTTTTTCATTCCAAATATAGCAAGAGCGGTACAAGCATAACCACTTCCAACAGGAGCAATGTACAAACTTTTTATGGGAAAATCTTTTAAACTTAAAGAATTATCTCCTCCCACACTTAATCTAGTAAAATTTGCTTCTAAGGCATTTAATGCATGTTCATCGTACAAGAAATTAGTTGGAATACCCGTACTTCCAGAGGTATGAACAATATACCTAGTATCTATTTTAGGTAATAAATCACCACTATTTAGAGCTTTATTTATTTTTTCTTCAGTTATAGGTTTAGTAGCTATTTTATAAAAATTTTTTTTAATTTGACTTTTATTAATTGTAGGTATTTCGTTTATAGGTATATTATCAAGGTCTGTATATTTAATTCCTTTCCACAAATAAAAATTTTTATAAAAAGCACTATTTTTATAAGCATATTTTAAAATACATCTAAATTTTTTTTCGCTGTAGTTTATAATATGTTGTTTAGTCCATTTATTATGTTTATAATATTTTGTTCCATCTTTAATTAATTGAGCTATCATATTAACCACCTACCTATATTAAATAATAATATTTTTGAGAATAATTGATAAATACAAAATATTACAATATATATTATATATTTAATTTAACCATAAAGTTAATTATTAACAATAAAATATGTAAAATTATTATTTGTTAGAATTAAATAAATGAAATATAATTAAGGCATACTTATTATTAGAAATGTTTTATTAACAAATAGGAGTGTTTGATATGGAGAATATTTTTACAAGAACTGAACTTTTGATAGGAAAACAAGGCGTAGAGACTTTAAAAAATAGTAAAGTTATAATATTTGGAGTTGGAGGAGTTGGAAGTTTTGTATGTGAAGCATTAGCTAGAGCTGGAGTTGGAAATTTAATTTTAGTTGATAAAGATATAGTAGATGTTACAAATATAAATAGACAGATAATAGCTCTTCAATCTACAATAGGAAAAATTAAAGTTGAAGTTATGAAAGAGAGAATTTTGGATATAAATCCCCTTTGTAATGTTACTAGTCATAAAGTTTTTTTAAGTAAAGAAAATATAGAGGAATTAATTCCAAAAGATATAGATTATGTTGTAGATGCTATAGATACAGTAACTTCTAAAATTGATTTAGCAGTATGGTGTTGTGAACACAATATTAAAATAATAAGTTCAATGGGAACAGGAAAAAAATTAGATCCAACTAAATTTAAGATAGATAACATATATAATACAAAAGTCTGTCCTTTAGCTAAGGTTATGAGAAAACAATTAAAAATAAGGGGTATTAAGAAATTGAAAGTATTATACTCAGAAGAAATTCCAATTCAACCTAAATTGGAAGAGTGTGGTCTTGAGAATACTGAGGAAAACAGAAGAATGCCTTCAAGTATATCTTTTGTACCTTCTTGTGCAGGACTTATTATTGGAGGAGAAGTAATAAAAGATATAATAAAAAATGAATATTAATGTATAATAAAAAATCCATTAAGGTTATTTTTAGAACATATATTGTATATAACTTTTTCATGTGTTATAATCAGTGTGTAGTAAATATTACAAATTTTGAAAATTAAATATGAACGTTACTAGGGGAGCTTACTAAAGTAAGCTGAGAATGAGATGTTTTCTCTAACCCTCATAACCTGATTTAGATAGTTCTAACGTAGGGAAGTAGATTTTGTTGTGAGTTGTTAATATTAACACGCGGTCTCTATGATTGTGTGTTTTTTATTTATTATACATTAAGGATTATGAGGGAAGCAAAATATGCTTCCCTTTTGTTGTATTTATAACATTTTGAATATTATTAAAATTATAAGGAGATGTAAAATATGAATTATACAACACAAATGGATGCTGCTAAGAAAGGAATTATTACAAGAGAAATAGAAAAGGTAGCACAAAAAGAAAATATGGATCCAGAAATATTGAGAACACTTATAGCAGAAGGAAAAGTAGTAATACCTGCTAATAAAAATCATAAAGCTTTAGATCCAGAAGGAGTAGGAAAAGGAATAAAAACTAAAATAAATGTAAATTTAGGTATTTCAAAAGATTGTTGTAATATAGATAAAGAATTAGAAAAAGTTAAAAAAGCTATAGAAATGAAAGCAGAAGCTATAATGGATTTAAGTTGTTTTGGAAAAACAGAAGAATTTAGACAAAAATTAATAAATATGTCTTCTGCTATGATAGGTACAGTGCCTATGTATGATGCTGTTGGATTTTATGATAAAGAATTAAAAGATTTATCAGTTGAAGAATTATTAAAAGTTATAGAAAAACATGCGCAAGATGGTGTAGATTTTATGACTATTCATGCAGGTATAACAAGAGAAACAGCTGCTGTATTTAAAAGAAATAAAAGACGTATGAATATTGTTTCAAGAGGTGGGTCTTTAATATATGCATGGATGGAATTAAATGGGAAAGAAAATCCGTTTTATGAATACTTTGATAAAATACTAGATATATGTGAAAAATATGATGTAACAATAAGTTTAGGAGATGCTTGTCGTCCAGGATGTATTGATGATTCTACAGATGCATGTCAAATTAAAGAATTAATGACATTAGGTGAGTTAACTAAAAGAGCATGGGCAAGAAATGTACAAGTTATAATAGAAGGACCAGGACATATGGCATTAAATGAAATAGAAACAAATATGATGCTTGAAAAGAGGCTTTGCCATGATGCACCATTTTATGTTTTAGGACCTATAGTTACAGATATAGCTCCAGGATATGATCATATTACAGGAGCTATAGGAGGAGCTGTTGCAGCGGCTTCAGGAGCAGACTTTTTATGTTATTTAACACCAGCAGAACATTTAAGATTACCAAATTTAGAGGATATGAAAGAAGGAATTATAGCAACAAAGATTGCTGCACATGTTGCAGATATTGCAAAAGGAATTAAAGGATCTAGAGAATGGGACAACAAGATGGGTCAAGCAAGACAAGAATTAGACTGGGATAAAATGTTTGAATTAGCAATAGATCCAGAAAAGGCTAAAAAATATAGAGAAGAATCATTACCTCAGCATAAAGATAGTTGTACTATGTGTGGAAAAATGTGTGCTGTAAGAAATATGAATAAAGTTATTAAAGGAAAAAATATAAATATATTAAGAGAAGAAGATTAATTAACATAGGTACTAGTGTCAATATATTGATACTAGTACTTAATTTTATCAGCTATTACTATAAGGAACATAAAGGAGAAAATAATATGAAAAATAGATGTAAAATAGAATGTAATTCAAAAATAGTTGATGATAAATTAAAAGAAGAATGTGGAGTTTTTGGAATATTTTCAAGAGAAGAATTAGATGTGTCTACAATAACTTATTATGGACTTTATGCGCTTCAACATAGAGGCCAAGAAAGTGCAGGTATATCATATACAGATGGAGAAAAAGTTTATTGTCATAAATCTATGGGATTAGTATCAGAGATTTTTAATGAAGACAATCTAAGTAATATGAAAGGTAAAATAGCAATAGGGCATGTAAGATATTCAACTACAGGAGAAAGTAATATTTTAAATGCTCAACCTCTAACAGGACATTTTAAGCTAGGATATTTAGCATTAGCGCACAATGGTAATATAATTAATTCATATAACTTACAAAAAAATTTAAAAAAAGATGGATATATTTTTCAGAGTAATACTGATTCAGAAGTTATTTTAAATTTGGTAGGAAAATATAAAGATGAAAGTATAGAAAACTCAATTATTAAAGCAAGTAAATTACTTAAAGGATCATATTGTATAGTGTTTTTAACTAAAGATAAACTTATAGGGGTAAGAGATTCCTTTGGAATAAGGCCACTTTGTATAGGTAAAATAAGAAATAACTATATTATATGTTCCGAAAGTTGTGCACTTGATGCAGTAGGGGCAAAATTTATACGGGATATAAAACCAGGGGAAATAGTAAGCATAGATAAAAAAGGTATTAAATCTAATTATATAAATAAAAATTGTAGTTGTTGTATTTGTTCTTTTGAATATGTATATTTTGCGAGAGAAGATAGTATTATAGATGACATAGAGGTGTATTCTTCTAGAATTGAAATGGGAAAACAGCTTTACAAGCAAAATCCTATAGATGCAGATATAGTTGTAGGAGTACCAGATTCAGCAATTCCAGCTGCATTAGGATATTCAAGAGCTTCAAAAATTCCTTTTGAAAGGGCATTTGTTAAGAACAAATATATTGGAAGAACATTTATAAAATGTTCTCAGAAAATGAGAGAAAAGTCAGTACATATAAAATTAAATGTTATAAAATCAAAAATAAAGAATAAAAGAGTTGTTATAGTAGATGATTCAATTGTTAGAGGAACTACTAGTAAACAATTAGTACAAATTTTAAGAAGTGCAGGTGCTAAAGAAATTCATTTTAGAGTAGCATCACCCATTATAAAACATTGTTGTTATTATGGAATTGATACAAAGAGAAAAGAAGAACTTTTAGGATCTTATATGGAAAAAGAAGATATAAGAAAATATATTGGGGCTGATAGTTTAGAATATTTAAGTGTAGAAGGACTTAAAAAAGTATTGTGTAAAAATAAAGGAATTTGTGTAGGATGTTTTAATGGAAGATACCCAGAATACATTAGGTAAAAAAATATGGTCAATGGTATATCCAGTGACCAATAATTAAAAAATATTTTTAATTAAAGTTAATTTCTATTTTATATTTTTGAGTATTAGTTTTTTTCATAATGTTTTCTAAAAAATCTATTACAGATTTTTTAGAAGCATCAGCTGCTTTGTTATATATATCTAAGGTTTTTATTTTACTTAACATTTTTATTTTAGCTTCACTTAGTATAGTTTCATATTCAGAAGGTTCTAATTTGATTTCTCCAAAACGCAAAAGGCCATTTTCTACTGTTTCATATTCTGTTTTCTTTTCAGCTATTGTTATGTTTTTTACGTATGGCTTTGAAATATTGATAGAAAGTTTTTTTTGAACATTGTCTATAGATATATCTTTTGCTGTTATTTTAGATAAGTCTAAACAATACACTCCTGTTCCATAAAAATGAATATTTTGGATCTTTTTAAAGATTTTTAAATCTCCCCAACTATTGTCTATAGTGATATTTTCTTTTAGTTTAGTTTCTAGTGTTATTAATTCATTTTTTCCTTTCATTGAATTTATGACAGCATCTCTTGTTAAGATTTTTTTTGAACTATTTGTATTAGGAACAATCCAAGTTTTATTTTGTTTCTTAGGTGCTTTAAAAATTTTATAACCCATATAAATACCAAATCCTAAAGATATAAATATAAGTATAATAATTAATTTCATTTTAAAGTCAGATTTATTTCTCAAAAACATCCCCCCTTGTTACTTCTAATTGGTATTTTATAAGTATATTAATTACGATTTTAAATCTAAAAAGTCTATAAATCAATATAAATTATACAAAATGTTGTTTAATAAAATCTTAACTTAATATAAAATTAAGATATTGTATTGTGATATAATAAATCGAGGGAGGAAAATTATGAAAAATATTCGTAATTTAACAATAGTCATATTTATATTTTTACTAATGATTATGAATGCAGTTGTTGAAAATATGAGAGGTGTTCTTGTACCAATTTTTAAAACAGAATTTTTTGTAAAGGATACAAGTATAGGTTTTATGTTTTTAATAGGTTCATTAGGATATATGATAGCAACATTTTTAGGAGGATTATTAAGCGAAAAGGTAGGTCAGAAAAAAGTTTTACTTTTAGGTATTATAGTTATGATAGGTTCATTATTATTGTTATCTAAAACAAATACTTTTCCCATTTTAATCATATGTATGTTTTTTATAAATGTTGGTCTTGGAATGACAAGTATTGCAATTAACACATTGATACCTGTATTATTATTTAGTTTCCAAGCAGTGCTTATGAATTTAACACATTTTTGTTATGGATTTGGTGCAAGTATAGGACCTAAATTAACAGGAAATTTAGTAGATAAAGGTATGGACTGGAGAAATATATATTTATCAGCTTCTTTTGGATTTATATTGTTATTTATTATTTTTATTTTTATTAAGATGCCTAATTTAAATAAAAAAAAGGAACTACATAAAAAAATAAATTTTAATACCGATAAGAAATTGATATTTTTTTACATAATGGCTTTAGGATTTTATATTTCTGCAGAAGTAGGAACAGGAAGTTGGTTTGTTAATTATATTAAAAATGCTTACAATTATAATGAGGCAAAAAGTGCTACTTATTTGTCATTCTTTTTTGGTGCACTAACAATAGGAAGGTTTTTAGGTGGTTTAGTAGTAGAAAAATTCGGATATATTAATACAGTGCTTAAATCGTTAATAATAGCATTTGTTTTATACACATTGGGATTATTAATGGGAGAAAAGGGTTTATTTTTAATATCTAGTTCAGGACTATTTTTTGCAATTACTTTTCCTACAATTGTACTTACGGTTAGTAAAGTGTTTAAAGAAAGAATTTCATTTATAACAGGAATTATAGTAACTTCAGGGTGTGCAATAAATATGGTAATGAATTTTGTAATGGGAAAATTAAATGATGAAATAGGATATGGTTTAGCTTTTTATCAAATTCCTATATGCTTACTTATATCTATAATATTTACTATGATTATATATATGAAAACCAAGCACAAATTGGTGAGTAGGAGTGAATAATGTGGTACAAAATAGCAGCGTGTTTTTAGAATTAGTAAAAGGCAGTGAAAGAGAGTACATAATAAAAGATAAAATAGGAATAACTATTGGACGAGTTTTTATAATTCAATTGGAAAAAGAAGATAAATATTGTTTATTTAAAATAAATTTTTATAGATACGGAGAAGAAAGCTATATAAAATTAAAAGATACTCTAAAGCTAATGATGATATCATTATTTAGAAATATGGACATGTATAAAATAAATGTTATTGTGGATGAAGATATAAATTTAAATGCACTTATAGATTTAGGGTTTAAGTTAGAAGGAATATTAGAAGAAAGTGTTCAAAAAGACAGTTTACGTAAATCTAAGTTGGTTTTTGGAATAAATAAAGAAAACTTTGAGAATAACATAAGACAAATTCCCTTGAAGTTGAAAGGTAAAAATATAGAGTTGAAAATTTTAAATCCGGAAGATGCAAAGGATATTTTAGATTATTGTATAAGAAATAAAACTCATTTAATGTCATTTGAACCTACAAGAGATGAAAGTTATTATACAATACAAATACAAAGACAAAATTTAATTGAAAGTTATAAAAATTATTTAAATGGGAATGAAGTTAATTTTGGTATATATAAGAATAATAAATTTATAGGTAAAATAAGATTGTCTAACGTTGTTTATGGAGTATTCAAAAGTGCATTTGTTGGGTATTCCATAGATGAAAAAGAACAAGGAAAAGGATATATGAAAGAAGCTTTAAATTTAGTATTAGATTATTGTTTTAATGAAATGAATTTACATAGAATTGAAGCTTCTACTTTAGTAAATAATAAAAGGTCTCAAGGTGTATTAAGGAGATGTGGATTTAAAGAATTAGGATTAAATGAAAAATACTTATTCATAAATGGAAAGTGGAGAGATCATATTAGTTTTTATAAAACTGCAGATTAAGATATGTTAAAATTAAATGTAATGTAGTTTTAATTATACTCAGAACTTAGATTTAATACAATAAAAGCACTGTAAATCACTAGTGAGTTTTAATTGTGATTTACAGTGTTTATTTTTTAGTATTTTATATTTCTACAAAATGATTTATACAAATTAAAATAATTAATTTAGATAAAGAATTAGGGCTTATGTAATTATAAAAGTTATAAAATCCATAAATAATAATAAAATTTAACTATACTTATCCAGGCGTGTCAGTATAAGAATATGCTAAAAAATACGTATATATCAGAGGAAAGATAGTATAATTTTATTTTATAGGCTATATTTAGTTTTGAAAATAAAAGTAATATGATAAGATATATTACGTT
>NZ_JBHWAB010000001.1:0-2500 GCF_042688525.2 Haloimpatiens myeolchijeotgali | reverse complement strand
CCTACAATCTGTCGAAGCACTTTATATGTGTGACGGCGTGCTTTTTGTAGAACGAGCCAGCGAGTTACGGTATGTAGCGAGGTTAAGCACCTAAGGTGTGGAGCCGCAGGGAAACCGAGTCTGAATAGGGCGTTTAGTTGCATGCTGTAGACCCGAAACCGAGTGACCTATCCATGGCCAGGTTGAAGCGGAAGTAAAATTCCGTGGAGGACCGAACCCGTTGGTGTTGAAAAACCATGGGATGAGCTGTGGATAGCGGAGAAATTCCAATCGAACTCGGAGATAGCTGGTTCTCCTCGAAATAGCTTTAGGGCTAGCGTCAGGTAATTGAGTAATGGAGGTAGAGCACTGAATAGGCTAGGGGCCATAGTGGTTACTGAACCTTATCAAACTCCGAATGCCATCTACTTGTATCCTGGCAGTCAGACTGCGAATGATAAGATCCGTGGTCAAAAGGGAAACAGCCCAGATCATCAGCTAAGGTCCCAAAGTGTAAGTTAAGTGGTAAAGGATGTGGGATTTCTAAGACAACTAGGATGTTGGCTCAGAAGCAGCCACTCATTCAAAGAGTGCGTAATAGCTCACTAGTCAAGAGATCCTGCGCCGAAAATGTCCGGGGCTCAAACTTACCACCGAAGCTATGGGCTCGAAAGAGCGGTAGAGGAGCTTCCTATATTGGCTGAAGTCGTACCGTAAGGAGCGGTGGACGATATAGGAGTGAGAATGCTGGCATAAGTAGCGACAAACAGGTGAGAATCCTGTTGGCCGAAAATCTAAGGTTTCCTGAGGAAGGCTCGTCCGCTCAGGGTTAGTCGGGACCTAAGCCGAGGCCGAAAGGCGTAGGTGATGGACAATCGGTTGATATTCCGATACCGCCATTTTCCGTTTGAGAAATGGGGTGACGCAGAAGGATAAGATGTGCGCACTGTTGGATGTGCGTCTAAGCACTTAGAGTGATTGAACAGGCAAATCCGTTCAATCTTAAGCTTGAGGTGTTATGGGGAGCGAAATTTTAGTAGCGAAGTATCTGATTCCACACTGCCAAGAAAAGCCTCTATCGAGGAAGATGGTGCCCGTACCGCAAACCGACACAGGTAGATGAGGAGAGAATCCTAAGGCCAGCGGAAGAATTGTTGTCAAGGAACTCGGCAAATTAACCCCGTAACTTAGGGAGAAGGGGTGCCTGCGAGAGCAGGCCGCAGTGAATAGGCTCAAGCAACTGTTTAGCAAAAACACAGGTCTCTGCTAAAGCGAAAGCTGATGTATAGGGGCTGACGCCTGCCCGGTGCTGGAAGGTTAAGGGGATTGGTTAGCGTAAGCGAAGCCTTGAACTTAAGCCCCAGTAAACGGCGGCCGTAACTATAACGGTCCTAAGGTAGCGAAATTCCTTGTCGGGTAAGTTCCGACCCGCACGAATGGCGTAATGATTTGAGCACTGTCTCGACAACAAATCCGGTGAAATTGTAGTGGGGGTGAAGATGCCCTCTACCCGCGATTGGACGGAAAGACCCCGTAGAGCTTTACTGTAGCTTAGCATTGAATTTCGGTATTGTCTGTACAGGATAGGTGGGAGACTTAGAAATAGGGGCGTCAGCTTCTATGGAGTCGTCCTTGGGATACCACCCTGACAGTATTGAAATTCTAACCGGAGGCCATGTATCTGGTCACGGGACATTGTTAGGTGGGCAGTTTGACTGGGGCGGTCGCCTCCTAAAATGTAACGGAGGCGCCCAAAGGTTCCCTCAGCGCAGTTGGAAATTGCGCGCAGAGTGCAAAGGCATAAGGGAGCTTGACTGCGACACATACAAGTGGAGCAGGGACGAAAGTCGGGCTTAGTGATCCGGTGGTTCCTCGTGGGAGGGCCATCGCTCAACGGATAAAAGCTACCTCGGGGATAACAGGCTGATCTCCCCCAAGAGTCCACATCGACGGGGAGGTTTGGCACCTCGATGTCGGCTCGTCACATCCTGGGGCTGAAGTCGGTCCCAAGGGTTGGGCTGTTCGCCCATTAAAGTGGCACGCGAGCTGGGTTCAGAACGTCGTGAGACAGTTCGGTCCCTTTCCGTCGCGGGCGTAGGAAATTTGAGAGGAGCTGTCCTTAGTACGAGAGGACCGGGATGGACCAACCTCTGGTGCACCAGTTGTCATGCCAATGGCATAGCTGGGTAGCTATGTTGGGACGGGATAAACGCTGAAAGCATCTAAGCGTGAAGCCCACCTCAAGATTAGATTTCCCATAGCGTAAGCTAGTAAGACTCCTGGAAGACTACCAGGTTGATAGGTCAGAGGTGTAAGCGTGGTAACATGTTAAGCTGACTGATACTAATAAGTCGAGGGCTTGACCAAATAATTAACACTGTGCAATTTTGAAAGAACAATAATCTGGTGATTATGGCTCAAAGGTAACACCCCTTCCCATTCCGAACAGGACGGTTAAGCTTTGAAGCGCCGATGGTACTGCAGGGGAAGCCCTGTGGAAGAGTAGGTCGTCGCCAGGTAA